>CALKHC010000031.1 GCA_938091425.1 uncultured Luminiphilus sp.
GAAATCATGGAGCGCGCACTGGAGCAGGCGTTAGAAGCGCGACTGCACATTCTTGGGCAGATGAACACTGTTCTTGACGCTCCTCGTGAGATCACCTCAGAAAATGCACCCAGCATGACGACGCTCAAAATTGATCAGGACAAGATCCGCGACATTATCGGCAAAGGTGGTGCAACGATTCGCCAGATCACGGAAGAATCCGGTGCGACGGTTGATATTGATGATGACGGCACGGTGAAGGTCTTCGGTCAGAATGCGGCCGCGCGAGACGCTGCGATCGAAATGATTCAGGCTATTACTGCTGAGGCAGAAGTCGGTGAGATCTACACCGGCAAGGTCGCACGCATTGTCGACTTCGGTGCCTTTATCACTATTCTGCCGGGCAAGGATGGTCTGGTGCATATTTCGCAGATCGCCGAAGAGCGAGTAGAGAACGTAACGGATTACCTCTCAGAAGGCGAAGAAGTGCGGGTGAAGGTGCTGGATGTGGATCAGCGTGGCCGCATTAAGCTGTCTATGCGTGAGGTCGCGGAAGATGCGGCTGACGCCGCAGCTGATTCAATGGACGACAGCGAGCCCGAGGAAGAGTCGCTGGCTCAGGAGTAATACTTCTTACATGCGTGACGTGCCAATCGGCGTCGCCAAAAGAAAAAACCGCGGCTTTCACCGCGGTTTTTTTGTGCCCCCTGATGTTGAGACGCCATGCGGTGATGGCAAGGCCGAGTGGGAGAGTGCAGCGCTCTACGAGCATTTGCAAAGCGGCGCGTCACGCGAGTGGCTGCCGGTATCAGGGCAGGGCAGTCTCATCGCGCTGATAGGCCACCTCGCCACCAACCATGGTCAGCAGGACCTCCGTATTCAGGATATCTGTCTCGGGGATGGTAATCAGGTCTTGGCTGAGTACGGTTAGATCCGCCAGCTTGCCGACTTCGATCGAGCCTTTATCGCGCTCTTCAAACGCGGCGTAGGCCGGTGCCAGGGTCATCGCGTGTAGGGCTTCCATGCGCGTGAGCTTCTGCGCGGGTTCAAAGCCGGCTTCTGGGGTGCCTTTCAGAGTTTTTCTGGTCACGGCAGCATAAAAATTGGCGATGGGGTTGACAGGTTCTACCGGCGCGTCGGTACCGGATGCCACGACGACACCTGCGTTAAGCAGGTCTCGCCAGAGATAAGCGCCTTCTTCGATGCGCAACGGGCCCAAGCGGTCAACGGCCCACGGCCGGTCGGAGCTGAGATGGATTGGCTGCATGGAGGCAATCACGCCTTGCTCAGCAAACAGCGGCCCATCTCCTAATCTCAGATGCTGTGCGTGCTCGATACGAAAGCGGTGGTCACTGCCGGTCGAGGTAAACGGCGCGAAGACGGCGAGCACCTCAGAATTGGCGCGGTCGCCAATGGCATGGACGTTGATCTGCCAGTTGTCCTCCCGTGACTCTTGAATAAGCTGTGAGAGTGCATCCAGATCGTAGGTGAGTACGCCTGAGGTATTGGCTGCGTCGGTATAGGGGGCGTGGAGCCACGCCGTGCGCGAACCCAATGCTCCATCGGCTTGTACTTTGATAGAGCGGACGGTCAGTTTTGACGCTCCCTCGTTGATCAATGGGCCTCGCGCCAGCCATTGGCTGAGCGCGGCCTCATCAGAGGCGTACACCATTGAGTAGAGACGCACAGTCAGATCTCCTCGACTCGCCATAGCCCACTGTGCTTCTAGGTCCACTTGCAGCGCCCCCGCATCGTGCGCAGTGGTGACGCCCTCACTGAGAAGGTGTTGCTGCGCCAGCTCGACGAGTTCCTCGGCAGTCTGAAGATCGTAGGTTTGTAACGGGGCGGCAAGATCGATGGCCGTCTCATGGAGAAGGCCAGTGGGCTGCCCGTCAGACATGACGATGACGCCGCCCTCCGGGGCGATTGTGTCGGCGTTGATGCCCAACTGCTCCATAGCACGCTGATTCAGTAACACCGAGTGGCCATTGGCGTGTTCAAGCACCACCGGATGGTTGGGGATGGCATTGGAAAGTGCGAGATGTGTGGGGAATCCTTCGACATGACCGGCCGGCGGATTGAGCCATTTGCTTTGGTGCCATCCACGGCCCTGCACCACGACCCCCGCTCGTAGCGTGCCGGCTCTGGCCACTACGCGATCAATGAGTTCGTCGAAACTGCTGGCGCCCGTGAGATCCACTGAGCGCATTGCAGACCCAATGCTAGCGATATGCACGTGCGCATCGATGAGCCCGGGGTAAGCGGTCGCATCTTGAAGATCGATAACACGGGTATTGGATCCCCGTAAGGCGAGCGCTGCAGCTTTATCTCCGACAAAACTGAAGCGGCCGTTATTGATGGCAACAGCACTGACTTGCGGCTGCTCCGGATTCAGAGTGACCAGCTGCCCCAGGACAATCGTATCCGGGGACTCGGTTTTAGCTTGACAGCTGATCAGGGCTGTCGCGGTCAGAAGCAGGGCCGCTAGCAGTTGCAAACGTTGCATCGAGATTTCCTGTGTCATGATCGTCGAGCCTAAGACTTATTTATGGCAATAAAAAGGGGGCCGAGGCCCCCTTTGGTGTCACATGCTGAATACAGTTTAGAAGCTGTAGCGATAGCGTGCGTACCAGAATGCACCACTGATACCGAAGGGTGAGTACTGGCTGTAGGTGTTACCGAGAATGGTCGCAGAGTTGAAGCCAAGATTGTTGACGTCAGTCGCTTTCTGACCGCTCTCATCGGTGATGTTGTTACCACCGATGAGAATGCTCGAATGGTCACCAATTCGATACTCAAGCTCGAGGTCGATCAGGTACTCGCTGTCAAAGACAGCATCCGTCCCAAATACGTCATTCTCGAAACTGTCGTACCACTCGTCGTAGAAGCTCAAGCGAGCCAGGACGCGGAAGTTACCCACCGTGTGATTCGCAGACAGGTTCCAGCGAGTCTCGGGTGTAGTCTGCTCTATCTGACGGATACGGCCGGGGCCGATGGTGTCAGGATTGAACTTTTCCACTTCCGTTCGGTTGTTGTTGTAAGCGAGGTTCCAGTCGGTCGTGCCGCCCAGCCACTCGGTGTAAGTCGATACTACGATGTCTACACCATGGGTATTGGTGTCAAAGTCGTTGGTAAAGAACCGGAACTGAGTGAGGTCGCCAGCACCCGGGACATTGTCCGCGATCAGCTGATCGATCTGATCTTGCGACAGCACTACCTCAGAGGAGAGGTTGATACGATCTTCTACGTCAATGTCGTAGTAGTCGACAGTGATCTCGAAGTTGCCCAGCGTGGCATACAGACCAGCAGTGAAGTTGGTGGATTCTTCAGGATCCAACTCCTTACCGCCCACTGAGAGAGCCACCGGGCTAGTCGCCGGAATCGTACCGTTGTTAACCAGCGTGGGAACGCCGTTAACGTTAATCAGCTCGGTTGAGGTATTGGACGCATTGGCCTGACCCGGCGTCGGTGCCTTAAAGCCCGTGCTGTAGGTAGAGCGCACGCCAAAGTTATCCGTGATCGCCCAGTTTGCACCGACTTTGAAGTTGGTGGTGCTACCGAAGCCATCAAAGTCCTCAAAACGCACGGCACCCTGTGTTACCAGGCTGTCTGTGGGTGTCCACTCTGCGTCAACGTAGACCGCGTAGTTTTCACGCTCGAATGTGCCTGAGGTCGCCGCTGGGAAGCCCGGGAAACCGTTGGATGAGGTGCTGAAGCCCTGATCTGCCAGAGGCCCAGCAGTGTAGGACTCGACCTGACCCGGACCGATTTCGAACTCTTCGTTACGGAACTCACCACCAAAACCGATGTTCAGGGTATCGGAGACGGTCCAACTGAGGTCGGCGTTGAAGTTGGTGTCGGTCTGCTTGTAGAGACCTGGATCAAAGTCACGCGGCGTGTCTGGGCCAAGACTCGCATTCACCGTGTTATTGATGAAGAAGTCCGCTTCGTGCTCACCAAGATAAGCACTCACGTCCCACCGAAGGCTGTCGTTGATCTCGCCACGCAGACCGAGCAGGAAGGACATGTCAGAGACGTCGCCACCAAAACGCGGTGTGAAGCCGCCCGTGATGGTTTCTTGGAAGCTGAAGCAGTTGGGGTCAGCTTGCACCTGAGCGAAAGCGACAGGGTCGGGGATGTTGCCGTCCATCGCGACAACTGGGCAGTTACCGCTGCCATCAGGCGTCAGATCGCCGATCAGCAGGGTCTCGCCGCCGTCTCCGCTGTAAACCGCACCACGGTTAGTGGGGTTACGGAAGAAGAAGCCACCATCGACCTCTTTACTGTTGTAGTTAGCGTGACCATACAACTCAAGGGTGTCACTCAGATCAACGCCAAAGTTAGCCCAGAGCTTCATGTCGTCATTCACAATGGGACGACCCCAGATCATGGCGGGTACCGGTACACCTTGGTAGCCATCGTCGATCAGGCCCTGTGCGTCAGCGCGCTGCTCCGAACGGCTAGTGGGGTCAGACTCGCCCCACTCAGCGGTCAGGTTCAAGAAGCCTGAGTCACCCAGCGGCAGACCAATGTTGCCTGCGATGGTAACCTGCTCGCCATCACCTTCTTTGTACTCTCCGTAGCGTACTTCCACTGAGCCACCCTCGGAGGCATCGTTCAGTACAAAGTTCATCACGCCCGCGATGGCGTCAGAACCGTACTGCGCAGAAGCGCCGTCGCGCAGGACTTCGATTCGCTTCAGCGCCAGCGCGGGGATTGCCGCCGCGTCGGGGCCCTGTGAGCCATTCGAGATGCCGTTACCGAGCCATGTGATGACCGAGGCGCGATGGCGCCGCTTACCGTTGACCAGCATCAACGTGTGATCCGGAGCCAAGCCGCGCAGGTTAGCCGGTCGAACCAGCGTTGCCGCGTCACTGATCGGCTGATCGTTAACGTTGTATGACGGGACGACATTTCGGAGCAGGTTGCTCATGTCGGTGTCACCCTGGTTACTCATGGTTTCACCGCCGATCACATCGACCGGTGCGGGTGAGTCGAGGGCAGAACGTCCCTCTGTACGGGTACCGATGACGACGACTTCTTCTGTCAGGTTCTCGTCCTGAGCAAAGGTCGTTTGAGTCGGTACCACGAGCGCCGCTGCAATAGCAGTAGCGAGTGTGCGATACGAAAATTTCATGCTTTTCTCCGTGGCTTCGAAAACAACAAATACGCTCAACCCTCACCGAGAGAGATTGACTCTCCAGATGCACAGAACCCTAATCTTCATAAACTTGTTATTTGGTTCGGCCAGCGATCGCTGAGCAGCGCGCATTATATGTGAAGTGGGCCAAAACAGAGCCGCGAATATTGTAAATATTTGAGGCTTCGGTCGCTGGAATAAAAGCCGTCCAGCGGCCTTCGGATCGACCCGCTAAAGTGATGAGTGAGGCTTGGCTTCGGTCACTTAATTCGATACGCGTTTGGCAACCAGATCCTCGACTACGGCGGGGTCCGCCAAGGTCGATGTGTCCCCAAGGCTATTGAGCTCATTTTCGGCGATTTTACGTAAAATTCTCCGCATGATCTTGCCAGATCGTGTCTTTGGCAGGCCGGGCGCCCATTGGATACGGTCTGGTTTGGCGATGGGCCCGATCTCCCGAACACACAGCGCGACCAGTTCCTCGCGAAGTGATTCGCTGTCCTGGACCCCGGTCATGGGCGTGACATAGGCGTAGATGCCCTGGCCTTTGATGTCGTGAGGGAAGCCCACCACTGCAGCTTCGGCAATATCCTCATGGAGCACCAGTGCACTTTCCACCTCAGCAGTTCCCATTCGATGGCCTGATACGTTGAGCACGTCATCCACGCGACCGGTAATGCGCAGGTAGCCGTCCTCATCCCGCAGCGCGCCGTCACCGGTGAAGTAGTAGCCGGGATAGGTCGTAAAGTAGGTATCGATCATGCGTTGATGATCGCCATAGACGGTGCGAATCTGGGCGGGCCATGATCGCTTGATCACCAGATACCCGGCACCAGCCCCTTCAATTTCTGTGCCCTGCTCATCCAGGAGAGCCGGTTCCACCCCGAAAAAGGGGAAGCTGGCAAAGCCGGGCTTGAGGGCATGCGCACCGGGTAATGGCGTGATCATGACCCCCCCGGTCTCCGTCTGCCACCAGGTATCCACGATAGGGCAGCAACCATTGCCGACCACACGGTGGTACCACTCCCAGGCTTCCGGGTTAATGGGTTCACCGACGGAGCCAATGATCCTCAGCGAGCTGCGGTCATGGCGCGTGACCAATTCGTCGCCAAGACCAGGCAAGGCGCGGATGGCGGTGGGCGCGGTGAAGAACAGATTCACCTTGTGCTTGGCAATCACCTGCCAGAAGCGGTCGCCTGCGGGATAAGTGGGGACGCCCTCAAACATCAGCGTTCGGGCGCCGATGGCGAGCGGACCGTACACGATATAGGTGTGGCCAGTGACCCAGCCTACGTCAGCGGTACACCAATAGGTTTCACCCTCGCGATAGTCGAACACATATTTCATCGACATG
>CALKHC010000032.1 GCA_938091425.1 uncultured Luminiphilus sp.
CGTCGTCACGCCCACTGCCAAATATTCTTTCGCCGCCTGACTCGTCATTCTCAGGCCATCCATGAACCCAAGATCAAGGGTGTGCTCCCAAACTGCCCGGGCGGCGGTTTCCTCCAGCACGCCGTTAGGTCGCCGGCCATCAGCGGAGGCAGGGTCACGCACGATCACACCGCCTTCGGGATCAGGTGTTGACTCATCGATACCCAATATCTCCAGAGCCGGGGTATTCACCACCGCGAGATGCCCCGATACGTGGACCACCGCAACAGGCCGGTTTGGGCTGACCCGATCCAGATCATCGCGGGTCGGATGGCGTTTCTCTCGCAAGAGGGTGTCGTCATAACCATGACCGACAACCCATCCATCTGCTCGCTTAGCCGCAAAATCACTCAACCGCGCCAGAAGTTGATCGATATCGGTAACATCCCCAATGGGCGGGCTGTTGAGATCGACAGAAAACACTGTCTGGCCCGAGCCGGGGAAATGTCCGTGGGCATCCACAAAACCCGGCATGAGCGTTCTGCCCCGTAAATCGACGACCTGCGTGTTATCCGTTGCGGTGGCCAACAGGGTTTCCGACTTCCCCACCCCTTCTATCACCCCGTCGCGCACACTTACCGCTTCAGCGACCCGGTTATCGCGGTCCATGGTCAACACCGTGCCGTTGACATAAATCTCGTGTTGCGGGGCCGCAATGGGGCGTGTCACGATCGCGAACAGCACCGAGACGCCAACCAATAAAGCAAATAAAATCAGTATAGTTACGCGCCAATTCATAGTTATATTCTCAGATATTTAATTTTGGCTTAGTAATGCGGAGGAGGCGACTCGTTGCCTTCAGCAGCCACGGTATCAATGCGCGCACCCTGATCCTTGAGTTGTTGCTGAAGCCGGTCAATCGTCTGCTCCAAACGCAGTATGTGCTGCTGTTGAGCGGCCAATGCGTCATCCAGCGCCCGCACCGCATCCTCAACAAACGCAATCTGCGCCTCCAGCGCGGCTATATCCCCCATTTCACCCCCCATTTCCTCACCTCTCAAGCACCCTGCTCACTGGTGCTAGTATAAAACGAGCGCGCCTTGCTCAGGAGCGCCCGTTGCCAAGGAGAACCCATTGACTCGACATCGCGACAGTCAACCTGTGTACAGCACAGATGGGGGACGGCTATGCCGGCAATGCCAACGCCGGCTGGTTGAATGTGTCTGCGGCGCCGACAGGCCTGGCGCAACGGGCGATGGCGTCGTGCGCGTCAAACGCGAGACCAAGGGCCGGGGCGGCAAAGCCGTGACGGTGATCGAGGGCATTCCTGAGCACCCCAACGTCCTTAAAACGATCTGCAAACAACTCAAGCAACGATGCGGTGTCGGCGGCGCGGTTAAAGGCGACACCCTTGAGATTCAAGGCGATCAGCGCAGCGTCTGTCAGCAACAGCTGGAAAAAATGGGCTATCAGGTGAAGCTATCCGGCGGATGACTCAGCCATTCTCAGCAGGGTTTTCTGACCCGTTTTGCGGGCCCCATAGCCTCTTATCGCTTCAACCGTGATGGCGTCTGTCAGACTGATCCGCGAGGCATAGTGACTCATGAAGGTGGTATCAATCTCTTCAAGCACGCGCTTCTGCATGCGCGCCACAACATCTGCACCCGCTCGCTTCATGAACGGCGTCAGCAGCCACCCACTAACAGACCACACCCATCCATAGCCCCTCGTCAGCTCAGTCGCCCCCAGATCTAACTGACCATAAATATAAGCCTGCTTGGCCTCCTCAGAGCCGTATCGAGACCACGGACCAGTCTGTGCCGCAGCAATTTCCATCGCGGTCAGAATCCGATTCACCCCCCGTCCCCCGCCAATCGCATCGAACGCCAAAGTGGCACCAGTGGCCACCAGCGCCGCAATCAGATCCTTCATGAAGGACTCAGACTGGCTGTTGAGCACCCACTCGGCTCCCATGGCCTGCAGCAACTCGACCTGCTGGTCAGAGCGCACAATATTCACCAGCGGGACATCGTCCGCCTGACACAAACGCACCAGCATTTGTCCAAGATTGGATGCTGCGGCGGTGTGCACCATCGCCTGCTGGCCTTCCATCAAACGCGTTTCCATGAAACCCAACGCCGTCATCGGGTTGACGAAGCAAGAAGCCGCCTGCTCTGCAGAGATCCGTTCGGGAAACGCCATGCATTGGGATGCGGGCAGACAGCGATGTCCGGCATACATCTCGCCACCAAACATGCCTACTCGGAGCCCCATTAAAGCCTGCGCAGCGTCACTCGCACCCGCGGCAATGACGCGCCCACTGCCCTCGTTACCCACAGCCATCCAGTGGCCAATTCTCGGGGCCATCGCGCGCATCGCGGTCTCTGGCACATCCAGCAGCAACGCCGGCTGACCATCCCGCTCAGTCGCACGCACCGTGCTCAGGTCCGCGGCTCCAAACATCAAACCCAGATCCGACGGGTTAATGGGTGCCGCCTCAATCGCAACCACCACCTCGTCGGGACCGGGTTCGGGCACCTTCACCTCAACCAGCGTGCATTCCACTGTGCCATTGTCGTGAACACAGGATTGCATCTGCATCGTCTTCATCATTCTTTCCTCACCCGATTACCGTCTTTATATCCGGGTCAAAAGGGCTCCGCTTGAGAGCCGGTAAACAGAGCGAGTCAATATAGCTCCTTCCGTTCCGCTTCTGTCAGCAAGCTGACGGGCTGTTCCGCTCGTGTGCGATAAATCACAAGATAGGCCAACACGGCCTGAACATACTCCCGCGTCTCGCCAAAGGGTATCGAGTCCACCCACTGGTCAACCTCCATATCCCTCTCCGTCCAGCGCACAACCCGGCTTGGACCCGCATTATAGGCCGCTAGTGCCTTGACGCGATTGCCCTCAAAGCGCCGCAACAAGTCAACGTAATAGGTCGCTCCAAGCGTGATGTTGGTCGAGGGATCGTATAGCGAGCTGGCACCGCCATACACTTCGTCACGATCGTTGGCCACACTCCGCGCAGTGGCTGGCATCAGCTGCATCAAACCCCTCGCACCAACTTTCGAGCGCGCTCTCGGATACAGTCCGCTCTCTCGTCGCGCCAAGGACAAAAGTTCATACGGATCGACCTCCAGCTCATCAGCCACTGACTGGAAGGTCTGCCAATAACTGCGCGGAAAGCGCAAATCGAGCCGATCCCAAGACTCACCAGCGTTGGCCGCATCAGTGGCCAAATCCGGCCACCCTCTCTCAAGAGCAACCTGTCCAAGCGCTGCCCTCTCAGTTTGCGGCATCTGATTAAGTGTGTGACGCCATTGCTCTTTCGCCTGCCGCCAGTCACCAAGCGCCAGCAGCTCTTGCGCACGCCCCACCCCCAATCGAGTCGGCCCGGTGAACGCCTGCGACGGCGTGGTAGGTGACACTGCATTTAGCTGGTAGTCCACTGCCAGACGATCAGCCGCTAGAAATCCATGGAAGCTTCTCGCAGTCGCCAAGCTCTCCCAGAGACTTTGCGGATCTTTCCCGCCCAACGCCTCGAGACTGCGGGCCGACCAATAACGCCATCGATCCTGCGCCCGCAGGTCGGGCGACAGCCACTCAAGCGCAATCCCTACGGCCTCCCATTCACCATCGCCAATCGCATTTCTGAGCCAGATAACCGTCAGATCATCGTCCCGCAACGAGGCTATCTGCGCTTCAACCCAATCCGGTGGTGCCGGCGAACGCTCGGCGAACAAACTGTGACGCACGATGGCAGATGTCACTGTCCGCAAATGGGCCTCGGTGAAAGTGTCGTCCTCTCGCAAACTGCGGAAAGTCTGGTATGCCCGCGCGGGACTCAGTTGGGCGAGGCGCACCACCCCGGAGACAAGAATGTCAGCGTGGCGAGCGCTGGGTTGATGGTGGTCACCCTCAACCCGGGACGGTCGCCGATACACAGCCGCCAACTCATCGAGATCTCGCCGCAGCGGCACACTTGCAAAGCGTTTGACGTAGCGGATCAGGTGCCCGTTTTTGGCATCAAATGCCTTCAGCGCCCGGGACCAGATGACAGCGTCATCAAGGCCCCGCAGGGCAATCCAACGATCGAACAGAGGGTCACACGCATCATCCTGAGAAAAACCAACATTCCAGAGCCGCGCTGCCCCCTGAAAAGCGACTTCGCGTTCACCGGTGGCTAGCTTTGCCCGATAGTAATAACACTGCAACTCGGGCATTTCGGGCACGTCGTCTAATACGTCCAAAAATGACTGCCAGCGCCTGTCTTGTGCCTTGTGTCGCAGGTACGCCACCAAAAAACGGCTGGCGAGCGGCGTACCCTCGGCCGAGGTCATAAACAGACGCGCTTCCTCTGCGGTCATGTCATGAAGCTGTCCCAGCTTGATCGAAAAATCGAGGTCAACACCCAGTGGGTAATCCCTCAACCTATCGCGCATCTCCTGATAGCGGTTCCAGGCACCGGAATCGAGCTCTGCAGCCGCTTTTTGATATAGCGCGCGCTCCTGTGCCCACCGCTCAGAGGATGGCAGCCAGTCGATTTCGGCGGCCGCCAGCACTGGCAGGGCGAGTGACATCATCAGGCTGATAAGCCCGAGCACAGAGCAAGATGAGGTGACACCGGGCATCAGCAGTGGGGGTAAAGACTTCACGGGCGCAAGAATGGTATGGAACGCTCTCCTTTTCAATCATAAACGGTTAGCATTTAGCGGATCCCAATTCGACGGTTTATGGCATGACGGCAGAAGGCATTCGCCTTACACAATACAGTCACGGGGCAGGATGTGGCTGCAAGATCGCGCCGGACGTGCTGTCACGAATTCTGGCAGAGACCGATAGCAGGGCCTCAGCCAATGCGTTTCCGTCATTACTCGTAGGTCACCAATCGAGAGACGACGCCGCGGCCGTCATACTTGATGAAGATCGGGCTTTACTCTCCACGACTGATTTTTTCATGCCGATCGTCGACGATCCCTATGACTTTGGCCGCATCGCCGCCACCAATGCCATATCGGACATCTATGCGATGGGCGGCACCCCTCAACTCGCGGTTGCGATTCTGGGGTGGCCAATCGATAAATTGGCGCCTGAGATCGCAAATCAAGTTGTGCAAGGCGGCCGAGACGTCTGCGCGCAGCTCGGTTTCCCGCTCGCTGGCGGGCACAGCATCGATGCTCCCGAGCCTATTTTTGGCCTGGCCGTTACCGGCACTGTGGCGCGAGCGCACCTCAAACAAAATGATGCCGCTTGCGCAAACGATCTGTTGATACTGACCAAACCGCTCGGGATTGGCATTCACACCACCTCAGAAAAACAGGGCAAATTGCAGGCGGCGCATCGGGGCCTCGCGACTGAATTGATGTGTCAGCCCAATCAAGTCGGCACGTTGCTGGCGAAGCTTGATGGCGTGCACGCACTGACTGATGTCACCGGCTTTGGATTGGCGGGGCATTTACTCGAAATGTGTCGAGGGGCAAATCTCTCTGCCACTATCGACCCGACGGCCATACCCGAACTACCCGGGCTCGATGACTATATCGCTCAAGGCTGTGTGCCCGGCGGTACACAACGAAATTTTGACGCTCTAGGGGACGGCCTACCTACCCTCGCTCCCCGCGAATTAGCCGTGTTGTGCGACCCCCAGACCAGTGGAGGCCTCCTGATTGCTGTGTCGGCAGGCGCGCTCAGCGATGTGCAAAAGCTGCTCGTCGATGAGGCACTTCCAAGCGCGGTTCTGGGCTCACTCGTACCGAATGAGAACGGTAGATCCGTGATCCAATTACAGACAGGATGAACCCTCTAGACGATTTCGAATCCCTGCTGAGAGATGACACGCCGCTCATCGACACGCGATCACCAGTGGAATTTGCCAAGGGCAGCCTGCCAACCGCCATCAACCTGCCACTCATGATGAACGACGAAAGAGAGGCCGTCGGCACCTGCTACAAAGAACACGGTCAGGATGTAGCGGTGCAGCTCGGACACGAGCTGGTCTCTGGAGACCGGAAGGCGCAACGCATCGTGGCCTGGCAAACATTCGCATCACAGCATCCTGAAGGCGCGCTGTTTTGTTTCAGAGGGGGCATGCGATCGGAGATCGTCCAGAGATGGCTCAAGGATGCGGGCGTGGATTACCCCCGAATTAAGGGGGGCTATAAGGCGATGCGGCGCTGGTTGAGTGAATCCACGGATCAGCTCATCGAGCACACACCGGTGCTGTTACTTGGGGGCCCCACTGGCGCCGCAAAAACGCGCATCCTCAATGAAGGCAATCGAGGAAAGCCTATCCCGGGGAGCGTGGATCTCGAAGGGTTGGCTAATCATCGCGGCTCAGCCTTTGGTCGCCGGGTGACTGAGCAACCTACCCAGATCGGGTTTGAGCTGGCGCTTGGTGTCCAGCTGCTCAAGCACCGACACGCCAAGCATCAGAGACTGATTTTGGAAGACGAGGGCCGCCTGATCGGCCGCTGCGCCCTGCCCCTATCGCTCCAGGCCGCGCGCCAAGACGCCGACTGGGTGCAACTGGATGCCAGCGTTGAGGCCCGCATCGAGCACTCCTATGAAAACTATATTCTGCAAAACCTCGAAGACTTGATGACTCAGTACGCCACCCGCGCCTTTGGTCATTTTGCGACAGGCTTACTCGAATCCCTTGAACGCATTCAAAAGCGGCTGGGCGGGCAGCGTTATGCAGAACTCAAAGCCATCATGCAGGATGCGCTGGTGGCACACGAGCGGGGCAATCCCGAGGCACATAAAGCGTGGATCAACGAGCTGCTGACTGGCTACTACGACCCCATGTATGAATACCAAATGAATAATCGGACCAAACCGCCCCTGTTTAGAGGCACTGAGAGCGAGGTGACCGAGTACCTGCTTGAGGCTGGGGCTACCTTGCTTACCGACTAGGAATGGCATTGCTTAGCGCCAGAGGCGCTTTAAGATAAAATGGTGCCGTCTCCCTGTAGTTAAACAGGATATAACTACCGCCTCCTAAGCGGTGATTCCAGGTTCGAGTCCTGGCGGGGAGGCCATCAGGTCTGCCCTACTCCATTCCCTAGAGCGATCGCGAATGCCTATGATCAAACTTGTTTATTGCCTCAGAAAACGTGACGACATCGACAGCGACAGCTTCTATCGCTATTGGCTCGAGGAACATGGGCCACTGGTTAAGTCTGTCGCCGATGCGATCGACGCGAGTCGCTACGTGCAGAGTCATACTGTTCTGCCTGAGCTGAACGCGCTCATGATTGAAAGCCGCGGCTTGCAACCGCCTTATGACGGCGTGACCGAGGTGTGGTGGGAGACCATGGCCGCGCTTGAACACGGCATGTCCTCGCCACAAGGCATCGAGGCACAAACAAAACTGATAGAAGACGAAGCTCGGTTTATCGACTTCAGTCGGTCAAAGGTGTTTATGACCGAAGAGCACCACATTTTTTAGCTAGGCGACTGAGCCACTCTGAACAAAGTCAATGACACATGGTGACAACTCGCCGAGCAGCGCGTCGAGGATGGCGATGCACCCAAAGGATAGCGCGACATCCAAAGCTGGCTGACAACGGTATATAGGGCCACACCACGACCTTTATCAGGCTATCCCCTC
>CALKHC010000033.1 GCA_938091425.1 uncultured Luminiphilus sp.
CTATTCGCCGCGGCTCGAATGCAACGTCGGCATGGGGTACGTGCCCAGCGACCACGCTGAGATAGGCACTGAGCTCACGATTACGTTACCCGATGGCGTTGTGACAGGGCATATCGCAGATAAGGATTGGCGAACCGGCGAGGATTAAGCTCGCCGCGGGGCTCACGCTAATCCATGCACCATTTTAGTTTCAAGAAAGTCTTCCAGACCCATCTCTCCACCTTCCCGACCGTTACCGGAGGCTTTGTAGCCACCAAACGGGGACCCATACTCATAGGCGCCGCCATTGATATGCACCGCACCCGCTCTAAGCGATCGTGACAATCGCGTGGCGCGCTCGGCGCTACCGGTCTGAACATACGCGGCCAAACCATAAGGGGTGTCGTTGGCAATGGACACCGCCTCTTCCTCGGTATCGAAGGGGATGATGGCGAGAACCGGACCAAAGATTTCTTCCCTGGCGACCCGCATAGTGTTGTTTACATCGGCAAAAATGGTGGGTCGCACGAACCACCCCGACTCAAAACCCTCGGGACGACCCATTCCCCCTGCGATCAAATTGGCACCCTCATCGATACCGGCCTGAATCATGTTCTGCACCCGGTCAAACTGAATTTGATCAAACAAGGGGCCGATATGATCGCCCTCCTCTTCGGGATTTCCCACGACAGTGGCTTCCGCTGCGCGTCGGGCAATCTCCACCACCTCGTCGTAGCAGGACCGCTCAACCAACAGTCGCGTCGGCGCGTCACAAGATTGCCCCGTGTTGAACATACACTCGGCAACGGACTGCGTGACCCGTTCCTCAAGGTCGCAGTCAGCAAAAACGAGGTTCGGCGATTTACCGCCGAGCTCGAGGGTGACGCGCTTCACTGAGTCAGCCGCATCGCGGGTCACTGCGGTACCGGCTCTGGTTGAACCGGTAAACGACATCATTTGTACATCGGGGTGACGAGACAGCGCGCCGCCTACAACCGGACCAACCCCATTCACCAGATTGAAGACGCCCGCGGGCACACCTGCTTCATCCAGGATCTCCGCGTAAAGCATGGCCGAGACGGGGGTATGCTCACTGGGCTTAAGGACACAGGTACAGCCTGTTGCGATCACTGGAAGCACTTTGAGCACGACCTGATTCATCGGCCAATTCCACGGTGTAATCAGCCCGCAGACACCGATCGGCTCCCGAAGCAGCACCTCGCCGTTTTCAAAACGTTCTTGCTCCTCTAGCTTTTCCAGCGCCGCAACAAAGCCGTCGAGGTGTCCAATCGCGGCGTCGGCCTGCGCCTCTCTGGCCATCGTGATCGGCGCACCCATCTCTAGGCGCATGGCTTGAGCGAGCTCCTCAAATCGGCGCTCTGTGACGACCCTTATACGGGCCAGCAAATCGAGTCGCTCTGCCTTGCTGGACAGACTGAAGTGGTCAAAAGCAGCCGCAGCCGCAGCGACGGCCCGGTCCACATCGGCATCATTGCCTAATGCCACCTCCCCAACCTGCTCTGCCGTAGCCGGATTCAGCACCGGCATCCTATCGGTGGAAACAGGATCTACCCATTCACCATTGATATAAAACTGCAATAACTTATCCAAGACGCTCTACTCCCTCGCAAACCGCCATCAGGCGCGCAGCCATTTTGGCAAAACTTCGGGCGCGACCGAGACGCCCTCCCCAACTGATATCACCCCTGGCACCTCTACCACACCAACCAGACCTCGACTGAACTTGGCCGCCTCGATAAAGTCCGCCTCCCCCAGCACGACACCGGTGGTGGCTTCGTGACATTCTGAAACATACTTAGACATGCGGCTGCAGGGCGGGTTGTACTCCTCCACCATCAGCACGACACCCCCCTCAAAGGTGAGGATCGTGCCGCGAGGCAAGCGGGAAAAATCCGATATACCCGAAATACTCAGGTTCACCGCCACATCGCCAGCGCTCAGCGGGCTCGCAAGGCTCAATGCCTGAGACACCTGATCAAGGTCTTCCTGAGCAACGGCAGACCACTGCCGCTCGTTACGCCGCTCAGTGCCTCCCGGCTGTTTGTCGGTCTGCTCCCAGGCTTTGCGGGTTGAGCCCCGGTGCCGATCACCGACTATGCCATCGAAGGCAAACTCCAACGAGCTCTGCTCTTTCTTGTCTAACGTTCCAGTAGCGCCGAGGAAGAGACTGGCGACCGTTCCGTGTAAAGGCTCCATCAATCAAGCACCTGATAGCGATCTCCACGCATTCTGACACGAGCCGGATTGGAACAACATCCGCTCAGACCAATGCCGTGAGTTTCATTCAAAGCCACCGTGAACATCACATATAAGTCGTATACTCACGCGATGGATAACGCGGTCGGCCCTCTCAACCAACTTGTCTCCGAGGCGTTTGCCGTGGTGGCGCCGCATGTGCCGCGAGATCTGACGTGGCCCATACTGCTGCTCACCGCCGGCCTCGCTACCGCCATCTGGCTCTTGCGCAAAGGCGTCGGCGCAAAAGGCGCGGATGGCCGGGTGCGCCAGATGCCGCTAAGGCAATTCTTGTTTCCCGCGGAGATCTACACCCATGTCTCAGCACGTGTCGACGTCGGCCTTTACGTCTTTGAGCGATTGCTGCGCCCATTATGGGTCACGACACTACTCGTCGGCATAGCGCCGAGCACTGAGGCGCTGGTCATGGACGCGCTCAATACGCTTCTGGGCAGTGGGCCAGGCTTGCACACCCACTACGGCTGGATGTTGCTCTACAGTCTGGTCACTCTACTTTTATACGATTTGCTGTTTTTCCTCATTCACTACGCGGAACATAAAATTCCAGCGCTGTGGGCCATTCACAAAGTTCACCATTCAGCAGAGGTGCTCACACCGCTCACGCGTTACCGGGAGCATTTTCTGGAGGGACCCATTTACGCGATGGGCGCCGCGCTGTCCTTCGGCATCGCCGCAGGGCTGTTTGGCTGGCTGTTCAGTGACAGTATTGCGCAAGCCACGTTGTTCAATATCGGCTTTTTTGCACTGCTATTCGGCTTCAACGGCTCCTTTCGTCACTATCACGTGGCCTTTCACTATCCGCGCTGGCTCTCAAAGTGGTTACACAGCCCCGTGATGCATCACACCCACCACAGTTACCTTGAACACCATTGGGACACCAACCTGGCAGCGGTCACCAGCATCTGGGATCGACTGTTCGGGACCCTCTACATACCCGAAAAAGACGAGTACACGCCGTGGGGGTTGGGGCCGGCTAGCCAAGGTGAATACCGATCCTTTTGGCAGAATGTCTCGGGCCCCTTCCGCGACTGGGGTGCAATGATCAAAGGCAAAACCGGTTCTTCATCAGCAGGCCTCCATGAATAAACTTTTCGCCGCACTGATGACGACGATGATTCTGGGCACCGTTGCTGTCGTGTTCGCACTGGGCATCATGTCGCTTGGAGGGCTGCCCGAAAACACAACACCAGAAGCGGAACAGACAACGCCTGACAGCGGGCTCACCTACGGCACCGATTTCACAGATTGGCAATACCTAACCCCTACCGAACAAACACAGTGGCGCTATGAAGAAGCGGATGATGGCCAACAATCGATTCGCCTGCGGCGCATCCTCTCGCCATCCCTGCAGGTTCACGCCCTCGAGCAAGACACCGGCCTCGTGGTGCGCGCCTACCACCGCACACAGTGCGAGCGGGGCGAAATACAACTGGTATCGATCTCTGAACAAGGAGAGACAAAGCCCCTGCTCTGCGTCGCAGATAGAGAGGATGATACGTGGCTAAGAGGCGAATCAGTGCTACCTGAACCGACTCGTTGGCAAGAAAATTTTGGGGTCTTTGTGATCGACGTCGATCTCAGTGCTTGGGAGTGGCAAGCCGCTAGCCAATTGCAGCGATCGGTGGCCGCCTCACCATGACCTCTGGGTGGGGCCTATCAATTGTGTCCAAATCGATCTGGTTGATCACGAGGGTGCCAGCATGAGACTCCTGCTTGCCGGCGGAACAGGCTTGATCGGCGGAGAGCTACTGAGACTCGGCCTCGATAGCGGTCACGAGATCACAACAGTGGGCAGACGCCCAACCGGCATGGCTTCAAGCGAGATCGTATCGCGCTTTGATGACTTACCTCAGCTCCCTCCCGCGGATGCCGCCATTTGCACGCTAGGCACCACCATTGGGCAGGCAGGCTCACAAGAAGCCTTTCGCGCGATCGACGAGCACGCCGTTGTGTCGTTTGCTACGTCAGCAAAAGAAGCGGGCGTCCAACACTTCTTGGTCGTCACTGCAGTGGCGGCTAACCCCGAAGCCTCGGTTTTTTATTCCCGCGTCAAAGGCGAGGCGGAGCAACGATTGGGAAAGCTAGGCTTCAGGCGACTCGACATCATTCGGCCGGGGCTGCTGCTCGGAGACAGAACCCAGCGCCGGCCGATAGAAGCCATCCTACAGCGAGTCGCTCCCGTTTCTGATCTGCTGATGCGGGGCAAATGGCGCTGTTACCGAAGCGTACCGAGTGAGAGCGTAGGCCAATGCCTGCTCCTGCTGGCCACAAAATCTGAGCCCGGCGTGTTCACCCACCACTTCGATGACATCATGGCGGTGCTTCAGGATAGCTCCCCAGTTGTCACCTAATGATCTGACGCCGCGCCTCACGCTGAGATAGAGTTCCAGCCACTCGCATACGCGCATACGTTTAAGCAACACATTTCACTTCAGGGGTTCGAACATGAACAAGCTCTTTTCCATCACCTTAGTGCTCAGCGCGCTCGCAGCCTGTCAGCCGCAGGCACCGTCGCTCGATATTTTCGGACCCGTACCGGAGCTCGGCCACGGTCTGATGGAGGGCTATCTTCATGGAGAGCCGCCGCTTAACAGTGCCGCGTTTGTGCCGCCACCGCCATCAGAGGGCTCGGCCAGGCAACAGGCTGATGATGCCGCGAGTGAAGCACTGCGCAGCCTCGAAGGCTCTGCTCGCTGGGATCAAGCCGCGATTGATGCCGACCTGCACTTCCCAGCCGCAACGTCGATTTTTGCCTGCGCACTGGGCACTAACGTCAGCGAGGCTGAAACACCTGCCCTCTATCGCCTGTTACAAAGGTCTTTGACCGATCTGGGCCTGGCGACCTACCCTGCCAAAAAAGCGCACCAGCGGGCCCGTCCTTTTCTCATCAATGGCGAAGCAATCTGCACGCCGGACGAGCGAGAACTACTGGAAACCGATGGCTCGTATCCGAGCGGCCATAGCGCTATCGGGTGGGGCTGGGCACTCATCCTGTCGCAGCTGGCCCCCGAGAAAGCAGAAGCGCTGCTGGCAAGAGGCCGCGCCTATGCGCGCAGCCGCATGGTGTGCAACGTGCACTGGATGAGTGACACCGAGGCCGGTATGGCAGTGGGTGCGGCGGCTTTCGCAAGACTGCAAAACAACGAACTGTTTCAGGCAACCATGGACGCCGCGCGAGCTGAACTGAGCTCAGCCACGGTATCAGCCCCGGATGCCGACGCCTGCGAGCAAGAGGCAGCAACGCTGGCATTGTCTGACTAAGTCCGCCCATCACGGACTGGCTAGCACATAGAAGCCCCGCCTTAAGCGGGGCTCTTTATTTCAGTGTCGCGGCCTGTTATTTCAGGCTGAGCAATAAAGTCGATAGCATAGCCGAAGCAGATTTTCAGGATCCTTCATGAAACGCCATCAGTACGGCAGGACACCCACCGGTCCGGGTGAATACAGGGAGGACTCTGCCGCACAGGCTCGGCCCAAAGAGGCGGCAACGCTCATAGTGGTGCGCGCCGGACCACAACCTACTGTACTCATGGGTAAGCGTGCGGCCAGCCACCGTTTCATGCCCAATAAATTTGTTTTTCCCGGCGGCCGATTGGATCTGATCGACCAGCGGTTACAGGTGCCCGGCGAGCTGAGTCAGCCCGTCATGGAACGGCTGCGAAAGGCCACAAGAAAAACCGTTAACGATCGCAAGCTGCGTGGCCTCGCCCTGGCGGCCATCAGGGAAACCTTTGAGGAAACCGGCCTGATTGTCGG
>CALKHC010000034.1 GCA_938091425.1 uncultured Luminiphilus sp.
TTACGGCAGGGAGGAGACCCCGGCATGATTGGTAAATGCCTGTTTCCGGTAGCCGGGTCCGGCACCCGATTCCTGCCCGCGACCAAGAGCATGCCCAAGGAGATGCTCCCGATCGTGAATAAGCCACTGGTGCAATACGGCGTCGAGGAGGCCATCGAGGCGGGCATGACCAACTGTGCCTTGGTCACCGGCCGCGGCAAACGTGCAATCGCCGATCACTTTGATATCAGTTATGAGCTGGAGCATCAAATCGCCGGGTCCTCAAAGGAAGACTACCTCTCCGGCATCCGCGACGTGATCGATCGCGGTGTGTTTACGATGGTTCGACAGCGCGCAATGCTGGGCTTGGGCCACGCCATTCTGACCGGTGAACCCCTGATCGGCGATCAGCCCTTTGGTGTCGTACTGTCCGATGACCTCTGTCTCAACCCAGACGGTCCCAGCGTCTTGGCGCAGATGGCGGCACTTTACGAGGAGTATCAGTGTTCCATCGTGGCGGTGCAGGAAGTGTCAAAAGAGGAGGTCGATCAGTATGGCGTGGTGGCGGGAACGACGGAACGCGACGGACTGACCCGGGTCAGCGAGATGGTTGAAAAGCCCTCGCCTGAGGCGGCCCCGTCCAATCTTGCAGTCATTGGCCGCTACATCCTGACGCCGGATATTTTCGACATCATTCGCAACACCCCTCCGGGAAAAAATGGCGAGGTGCAGCTTACCGATGCGCTGCAGACGCAGGCTCAGGAAGGCCGTGTGCTGGCCTATCAGTTCAAGGGGCTGCGTTTTGACTGCGGTAGTGTGCCAGGCTTTGTCGATGCCACCCAGTATGTGTTTGACCACTACTACGGTCAGCCTGAATGACAGACTCTCTAGACTGCTTCAAGGCCTACGACGTTCGCGGACGCATCCCAGACCAGCTCAACGAGGATATCGCCCGGCGTATCGGTAAAGCCTATGCCGAGGTCATTCAGCCGGGGACGGTCGTGGTCGGTCACGACATCCGTCTGACCAGTGAGTCGATTAAGGGCGCGCTCATGGACGGGCTCCTGGAGCAGGGTGTGTCGGTGCAGGATATTGGCCTGTGCGGCACAGAGGAAATTTACTTTGCGACGGCGTACCTCGGTGTCGGGGGCGGCATAGCCGTCACCGCCAGCCACAACCCGAAAGACTACAACGGCATGAAGTTCGTCCGTGAGGGCGCCAAACCGATCTCTGGGGACTCAGGCCTTGCGGAGATTCGAGCGCTAGCCGTAGCCAATAACTTTACCGCAGCGGATACGCGGGGTGAGCTGGCGGCTGCCGATACCCAGCGCGCCTATGTTGAGCATCTGCTGTCCTATATCGATGTGGCAGCGCTTAAGCCGCTTAAAATTGTGTGCACGGCGGGTAATGGCGGCGCCGGGCGTGTGGTGGATGCGCTGGAGCCGCACCTGCCTTTCGAGTTGATTAAAGTGCATCACGAACCCGATGGCCATTTCCCCAATGGCGTCCCTAATCCGTTATTGGTCGAAAACCGTGCCGCCACAGCGGATAGAGTGGTCGCCGAGCAGGCGGATCTTGGCATTGCCTGGGACGGCGATTTTGACCGTTGTTTCTTCTTCGACGGCGCTGGCCATTTCATCGAGGGCTACTACATTGTAGGGCTGCTCGCTGAGGCCTTCCTGTCCCAGCTGGGACCTCAGCGGATCGTGCACGACCCGCGGCTGACCTGGAACACTCAGGATATTGCCCGGGCCGGGGGCGGTGAGCCGGTGCTCAGCAGGACCGGGCATGCCTTTATCAAAGAGCGCATGCGCGAGGTCGACGCCGTTTACGGCGGTGAGATGTCGGCACACCACTACTTTAGGGACTTCGCCTACTGCGACAGCGGGATGATCCCCTGGCTACTCATCGCCGGGCTCATGTCCCAGTCAGGTCAGTCTTTGGCTGAACTGGTGGCGGCCCGGGAGGCGGCTTTTCCCTGCTCCGGAGAGATCAACCGCGAGGTGGCCGATCCTGCGGCCTTACTGGCGGCGGTGGAGGCGCGCTACGCGCCCAAAGCGCTCGCCTTGGAAAAGCTAGACGGCCTGGGCTTCGAATTTACAGAGTGGCGCTTCAATTTGCGGATGTCTAACACCGAACCGGTGGTGCGGCTGAATGTTGAATCCCGGGGTGATCAGGCGCTGATGGCAGAGAAGACCGAGGAGTTGCTGGCGCTCATTGACGCCTGACAAGTCAGTCTGTGTTCGCCGCGCGCCAGGCCTTTGCTGCAGCGAGCGTAGCGGGATCCATTTCGACATCGCTGTCATCGCCGCTCAGCACGGCCTGCATTTGCCCCGCAATCACCTTGCCCAGTTCAACACCCCACTGGTCGAAGGGATTGATCCCCAACAGCACCGCCAGAAAATAGGTTTTGTGCTCGTAGGCAGCGATCAGGGCGCCGAGGCACTCGGGCGTTATAGCGTCCATAGTGAGCAGCGAGTGGCTATGATTGCCCGGTATCTCAAATTGCCGACTGGCTGACTCATCAAACCCGCGCTCAGCGCCCAGCAGACGGGCCTGCTCGGGAGAGCGGCCGACCATCAGCGCGCGGCTCTGGGCCAAGGCATGGGCAGCGAGGGCGCGACGCGCGTCGCTATCACCGTCACCCGAGCGCAGCGGCAGGATAATGTCGGCGCTGAAAGACCGCGTGCCCTGATGCAGCAATTGATAGTAGGAGTGCTGTCCGATGGTACCCGCAGAGCCCCACAGCACCGGCGCGGTATCGTGCTCAAGCGGTTCACCTGACGGTGAGACACGCTTGCCGTTGCTTTCCATGGTCAGCTGCTGCAGAAAGTCCGGTAAGTGCGCGAGTCTCTGGGCATAGGGCAGGACAACATGCGTGTTGGCGCTGAGATAGCGGGTCTGCCAGAGCTCGAGCAGCGCCATCACCATGGGCAGGTTTTCAGCAGGCGCCGCTGTATCGGTATGCGCATCGAGTGATCGCGCGCCGTGTAAAAGACGCTGAAAAGCTGGCCAGCCCAGAGACAACGCAATGCTGATGCCAATGGCGGACCATAGTGAGTAGCGACCGCCGACCCAGTCCCACA
>CALKHC010000035.1 GCA_938091425.1 uncultured Luminiphilus sp.
CCCGGATCCGTCAGCACTCTGAGCTCAGGCGCGAGCGCGCCCCGATACACAATGGAGTCCTTCTCGGACAACAGAATCCCATATCCGTCGATTCCCATTTCAGAGAACACATCCATGGCTTCTTTACGGATCGGTCCCCGACAGATGATCAGCGGCTTCAGGTGGTCACAACGAAACTGCTCGGTCCATTCTGACCGGCGCAATTTGCTGCGGCGATCGCCATGTATCAATGGGTTATTGAGGTAGTGTTGGGTACCCAAGGTGGTCTGCTCTCCCGGCCATCAATCAGTGGAATTCACGCTGTGCCGCTTGCATCGGTCCCGGCGTGTAATGTCTCAGACAAAAAGCCATCTGAGTGGCCAGCGTTCTACGCAGATCCGCCGGCATGACAATCTCGGAAATCGAGCCCAGACTCAATGCCTCTTCTGGATTCATGATCTCGCGCTCATAACGCTGCGCCAACAGAGTCTCTTCGGCCTTAATCACCGCATCAACCGCCGCTTCAGCCTCGGCAAGGGCCTTCCCTTCAGGGAGCCCTGTCGCTACACGCGCCTCGATCTCTGCATCAAGATGGGCCGCGCGGCCCGCACGAATCTTTTTCAACTCGTCTTTATACACATACTCCACACCAGCGGGTCCCATCACCGCAACCCGCGTGGTCGGTAACGCGACTACGAAATCGGCGCCCGTTGCGTAGTTGTTGTAAGACGCATAAGCGCCGCCAAAGGCGTTGCGCACCAGCACCAGAAAGCGCGGCGTTCGCAAATCGACAATCGCATCCAGCATCGCGCGTCCCGCCTGCACGATACCGCGGTGTTCCTGCTCGCTGCCCGGCAGGAATCCGGTCGTGTCCTCCAGGAAGATGACCGGAATGTTGTAAAGGTTGCAGAAACGGATGAATCGCGCATTTTTATAGGCCGCATCGATATCGATTTGACCTGAGGCGACGGCGGAGTTGTTGGCGACAAAGCCGACTACGTTGCCGCCCATTCGGCCAAACGCCGTAATGGTGTTGCGCGCCCGGTCTGCCTGCGTTTCAAGGAAATCACCGTGATCACACAATTGCTGGATCAAAATACTGATATCAAAGGGCGTATTAAAACCAGTTGGTGAGTTAAAAGCCTTTTTCAACAAGATGTCGATGTCGACCGTTTGTCTCTCTACAGGATCCGAGGTCTCTCTATAGGGCGCCAAGGATTGATTAGAGTCGGGTAGGTATCTCAGCAACTCCCGCACCTTTCTTAAGGCGGCGACCTCGTCCTCCACGACAAAATCGGTCACACCCGTTTGGCTGTGCACCGCGGGGCCGCCTAATTCATCCGGGGTAATGTCCTCGCCCAGTACGCTTTTGACCACACCGGGGCCGGTGAGACCAAAAAACGTGTCCTTAGGTTGGATCAAGAAACTCCCCTGGCGCGGCAGATAACTGCCTCCGCCCGCGTTAAAGCCAAACATGCACATGATGCTGGGCACGATGCCACTGATTTTTCGCAAAGCGGTAAACGCATCGGCATAGCCATCCAGCCCGCCAACGCCCGCTGGTATGTAAGCGCCAGCGGAATCATTGAGACCAACCAGCGGAATATGTCGTTTGGCGGCGAGCTCGAACAAACGCGCCAACTTCTTTCCGTTTGTCGCATCCATAGAGCCGGCGCGGACTGTGAAATCGTGGCCGTAAACCGCCACATCTCGGCCATCGACGGTAATGATCGCAGTGACCAATGATGCGCCATCAAGATTCGGACCCCAGTTCTGATAGAGCACGTGAGGCTCATCGTCCGCGAGATAGCGAATGCGCTCCCACACCGTCATGCGGCCCTTTAAATGCTGCCTCTGTCGACTGGGGGTGCCGGCAGCGACATACGGTCTCTCACGCAATTCGGCGCCACGTACCAGCGTGGCCTCGTACCGCCCTGTCTCGGCATCATCAGCATCTGCCCGGGAAAACGGATTTTCCAGTGACACAGCCGATCCGCTTTGGACGGCCTTTTCGCTACCATTACTCATGGATGATCTCTCAGATTTGCGGGGGTCATTGCGCCAAACTGGGCAAAATCGCAGGTCCCGCGACGTGGGCTCTGTGCACAGGGCGTGACATTACTTATCCTTACATCTTCCTGTCAATTTTATCCCTAATCCTTGTAGGGTTATGTATGGCGCTCCTCGGCGAAGTCACCGCTCTAGACTACACCTCTACCCTCGCGGAGTGGGCTGAGCAATTCTCAGACCTGCCCGGCTTCGTATACCTAGACAGCGGCACCAACGAGCACGGCGCAGAACTCGAGATTGTGACAGCGCTGCCCACGGCGACACACTGGTTGCAGGATTATTCGGCAAACCTTGCTGACTGGATGACCGCGCTGGAGACAGACTTACAGCGGGCCTGCGAGCAGAGCACGTTCATCGGCACCACCGCGTGCTTTACTGGGTGTGTGGCGATCGGCAGCCTCGACTACGATGCCCCTGCTGGTGCACTTCGGGCCCAAGATTACCCGGACTCCCGCACCATGGCGGGCCTCTATCACTGGCTGCTGGTCACCCATCGCACTAGCCAAACCACCGAGCTACTCATCCACGCCGACTGCCCAGCGGCGACGCGCCAACGCGTCATGAGACTCATCAAAAACGAGCGGCCGCTTTCGCCACGGCGCTTCCATCTCTCGGAGCACTTTCGCCCCGCCATCAGCCCACAGCAATATCAGGCGCACATCGGACGCATTCAGGACTACATAGTGGCAGGGGACTGTTATCAGGTTAACTATGCGCAGCGCTTTGAAGCGACGCTTGAGGGTGACGCCTGGGCTGCCTACCGGTTTGTCAGGGCGCGTCTCGCCGGCGGATTCTCGGGCTTCCTGCGGACCGCCCCTGACCATGCGATCCTCTCTCTCTCCCCAGAGCGCTTCCTGAGGATTGATCAGGGCATGGTGACCTCACAGCCCATCAAAGGGACAGCGCCCAGACACAGCGATCCCGAGCGAGATGCCGCACTGGCCCAGTCATTACTCAACTCCGAAAAAGACCGCGCTGAAAATGTGATGATCACCGACTTGTTGCGCAACGACCTCGGTCAGTTCTGCAAAACAGGCAGCGTGAGAGTCACTGAGCTCTGCGGGCTCCATAGCTTTAACAACGTGCACCATTTGATCAGCACGGTAGAGGGCGAGCTAGCGCAGGATGTAAGCGCTGGCCAGATGTTACTGGCCACATCGCCCGGCGGCTCCATTACCGGGGCACCCAAAAAGCGTGCTGTCGAAATCATCGCCGAACTGGAGCCCACACCGCGAGGCGCCTACTGCGGCTCGCTATTTATCCTGGGTGGGGGCAATTTTTTGCAAAGCAGCATTGCAATCAGAACCCTGGAAGTCACGGGCAATACGGTGCATTGCTGGGGTGGCGGCGGGATCACCGCCAGCTCACAGTGGGAAGCTGAGTATCAGGAAACCCTCGATAAAGTAGGACCGATCATGACTGCTCTGGAGGAGGCTGATCAGTGTTCGGGCAACTCGATTCCCTCATAGAGCGCGATTCGGTCTGTCAGCTTCGTCCGCGACAGTGCTTCCTGCACCAGCTCTCGGCCCAGATGCGGCGCCAGCTCATGAATGAAGTCGTGCATGTAACCCCGAAGAAAGGTTCCCTTCCTGAAACCCAAACTGGTCACAGAACTCGCAAACAGATGTGAAACATCGATTTTGACGAGATCGGCATCCAGTGGCGGGTCGTAAGCCATACCTGCAATTAAGCCAACACCCAGACCGAGACGGACGTAAGTCTTGATGACATCGGAGTCAACCGCGGTAAATACGACTCTGGGGGTCAAACCACGGTCATTGAAGGCCTCATCTAGTTTTGAGCGTCCCGTGAAACCTGTTGTGTAAGTCACGATCGGATGCTCAGCGATAGCCTCAAGAGAGCAGTGATCAAGTGACGTCAGCGGATGGCCCTGAGGCACTACCACGCAACGATTCCAGCGATAGCATGGCAGGGTGATGAGACTAGCAAACTGATTGAGTGCCTCGGTGGCGATGACGAAGTCGACCTCCCCGTCTGCTGCCATCTGGGCAACCTGCGGCGGCGTGCCCTGCTTCATGACCAATGACACATCCGGATATCGGGCCATGAACTCCTTGATCACGCTCGGCAAAACATAACGAGCCTGGGTGTGAGTAGTGGCGATCGACAGCGTGCCCGCGGTCTCATCGGAGAATTCCTGCGCCACTTTTTTGATCGAATCTGCCTTGCGAAGGATCTCACCGGCTAGATCAAGAATTACCTCGCCAGCGGGGGTGATGTGCGTGAGGTGCTTGCCGCTTCGAGCAAAGACCTCGACACCTAGCTCATCCTCTAGCAATCGTATTTGCTTACTGATACCCGGTTGCGAAGTAAACAAACTCTGCGCGGTGGCCGATACGTTTAGATCGTGGTGCGCGACTTCCCAGATGTATTTTAGCTGCTGTAGCTTCACGCCCAAGCGCTCCTCTGGAGCTCCTGATTTCTCTCAAACCTTACTCTCCTTTTTGCCAGGTGACTACCAAGAAGGAATAAAATTCGGGGTTTTTATAAGCAAATCAATCGGCGTTTGCGACGCCGTGCGGCACGTGGCCGGTAGGGACGTGACCTGCGGCATCACGGCAGTGCACTTGCTGGTCGTCAAAAAATACGTCGGCCCGATAGGCCTTCAGGAACTCTGTCTTGGTCAGCCCGCCCAAAAATATGGATTCATCGATGCGCACATCCCATGCCCTTAAGGTTCTGATAACCCGTTCATGGGCCGGCGCGGACCGAGCGGTCACCAGCGCGGTTCGAATAGGCGATTGCTCGGCTGGAAGTGCTTGCTGGAGCCGTTGCAATGAGGCCAAAAAGTTCTTAAAAGGCCCGCCCATAAGGGGCCGCTTGCGCGCTGCATCCTCACTCGCAGCAAAGGCATCCAAGCCATCGCGCTTATAAATCTGCTCTGCCTCATCAGAGAACAACACGGCGTCCCCATCAAAAGCAAACCGCAACTGATCATCTTCGGTTGCTGCACTGGCGTTGGACACCAGCGTGGCTGCCGCCACACCATGATCGAGCGCCACACGAACGTCACCGCCCTCTGCTGAGAGGAATAATTGACAACCAAACGCCTCAATGTACCGCCAGGGGGGCTCTCCCCCGCAAAATGCCGCGCGAGTAATCCCCAACCCATAGTGTTCGATGGAATTAAAAACCCGCAAGCCCGTATCAGCACTATTGCGAGAGAGCAGTATCACCTCGATGCCCAGCAAGTCGGGCAATTGGCTGTTGAGCGCCATTAACTTCTTGACCATCGGAAAAGCTTGCCCGGGCTCAAGCGTGTCGTCTTCTTTCTCTATCTGATAGTCAGAATAGGCGTCCAGACCCTCTTGCTCAAAAATACGATGCGCGTCGTCAAGGTTGAACAACGCCCGCGACGATATCGCGATCACCAGCTTTTGTGCGCCCGTCTCCGCCACGGCCGTCAGATCGATTCCACAGGCGCGTTACGTCGGCTGAAATAGCCGCGCGATAACTTAAATACAACGGGTGACAGCAGGAGCAAAGCGATGAGGTTGGGGATCGCCATAAAAGCATTGAGCGTATCAGCCACCAACCAGACCAATCCCAAGTCAGTGCCGGCACCCACCGGTATCGCTAACACCCAGAGAATTCTGAATGGCAGGATAGCTTTGGTTCCGAATAGGTACACAACGCACCGCTCACCATAAAAAGACCAGCCGATCATGGTGGTCGTCGCAAACAGCACCACACCAAGCGTCACCACCAACTCTCCTCCCGGCAAGGCAGCGCCGAAGGCTGACGCGGTCAAGCTTGCTCCGGATACACCCGACTCTAGGACCCCCGTTAGCATAATGACCAATCCGGTCATCGTGCAGACCACGAGCGTGTCGATGAAGGTGCCCAGCATTGCCACCAGCCCCTGCTCAACCGGCTCATTGGTTTTGGCGGCGGCATGCGCGATCGGCGCGCTGCCAAGCCCGGCCTCGTTAGAAAATATTCCGCGGGCAACGCCAAAACGGATCGCCGCCCAGACTGTTGCTCCGGCAAAACCGCCCGCCGCTGAAGCGCCGTTGAAAGCACTGTCGATGATGATCGCCAACGCACCGGGCACCTCTTCGATGTGCAACCCAATAACAATTAAGCTCATCAACACATAGGCAATCGCCATTGCTGGAACGATGGCACTGGCAGTAGCAGCAATGCGCTGAATCCCGCCGAGAATGACCGCCCCGACGACAACCATCAAAACGCCGCCGGTCAGCACCCAAGGAATCTGAAACTGATCGCCCAGCACCTGCGCGACAGAATTAGACTGAACCGTGTTCGCCAGGCCAAAACCCGCCATGCTCCCAAACAACGCAAAGGCACCACCCAGCAACGCATAACGCGGACCCAAACCATTGCGGATGTAATACATGGGGCCACCGCTGTAGCCACCTCTGTCATCCTGCTCTCGATAACGCACTGCAAGCACGGCTTCGGCATACTTCATTGCCATACCGAACAGCGCCGTCAGCCACATCCAGAAGAGCGCGCCCGGCCCCCCGAGCGTAATCGCCGTCGCAACACCAGCGATATTGCCCGTACCAATGGTCGCACTGAGGGAGGTCATCAAAGCCCTGAATGGCGGAATATCGCCCTCGCCCTGACCCTTGAAACCACCGAGCAGCAGCCGAAACGCAAACCCTAAGCGTCGCCAGGTCAAAAACCCCAAGCCGAGGGTCAGAAAAATACCGGGACCGAGCAACAGCACTTGCATGGGCACCCCCCAAGCCCATGCATTAATTTCGACGATAAAAGTTTCCATTGCGCGAGTTTCTCTCAAACCAGTGTGCTCATTGAGCATATCAGTGCATACCGCGATGTGACCAACGCCATCCCGCCTGCCACGGCCGCCTCAGCAAAATGAGATCCCGAGGCTTGATACAGTTCTCAGCTGACGCCCGATGCTGCGCTCATTAACTGGGATTCATGAGCGAACAATCCGAACACGCCCCCCGTGTGAACAAAAATGATGTCGTCGACGTCCCGGTAAAAGCCATCACGCAGATCGGCCAACAAACCATGAAACGCCTTACCCGTGTAAACCGGGTCCAGCACAACCCCTTCCAGCCGGGCCAGCTCAGCGATCAATTCGTATACTGGCGCCTCAGCCCGGCCATACCCGGGACCAACCGAGTGGTCGCGCGTCCTAGGTACTAAATCTATCCGAGGGAGCTGCGGCCAGCGGGCCAGCGAGGCCTGCCAATCTGAGGCCACGCGTCGATTAAACCAGTCAGCATCGTCGCACACAGCATAAGCCACGACATCAAGTGGTAGATCGAGCATTGCCACTCCCGCGGTCAGTCCGGTTTGGGTGCCCGCTGAACCCGTTGCCAGGGTGAGCGCGGCACGCTCGATACCATGACCGCCAAGATCAATGCGCAACTCTTCAGAGGCGGCGATATAACCCCACACACCTAAGCTGTCACTTCCCCCGGTTGGGATCATCAGCGCTGGGCGCCCTGCTTCCGCAAACTCCGATTCACGCCTGGCATAGATCGTCTTTAACTGCGTCGCCCATTCTTTGGCCGGCAAAATCTC
>CALKHC010000036.1 GCA_938091425.1 uncultured Luminiphilus sp.
TTGGCAACTAATAGTTTGCAGCTTTGGATTTACGTGATTGGCTACCATCACGGCATGCACCGCAGGTTTCGTTACCGTCGTCGAATCCGTAACGCCCCCGTATTGGAGGCGTGTAGTGTAACGCATAAGCTGCAATGTCCAGTCAGTAATAATGCGCAGGCCCGCGTGGCTCTGGCAAAGCCTTGCTCCATCAACACCTCCGCCGCCACAATGCGCTGACCGTTGTAGATTACTAGGAGTAGTGGGCAATGACAAAAAGGCTTGTGGCACTGTGGGCTGTCATGCTGATGGTCGCTGGCGTGCGGGTGGAGGCGGCGGCAGATCCCGCGGCGCTGCTGGCCGATGCCCAGTTGATGCCTGGATTCCTGCCGCTCTATTGGCACCCGGATCGTGGCGATTTGCACGCGGATATCGGCGGCCTCGATGGGCCAATCATCTACTACACCGGACTCTCGCAGGGCGTTGGCTCAAATGATCTGGGTTTGGATCGTGGCCGCCTTGGGGATACCCACTTGGTGCAGTTTGAGCGCGTGGGTAGAAAGGTATTGCTCAAAGCCCTGAATACCCGCTACGTGGCGCGCAGTGAGAGCAACGCTGAACGCGCCGCAGTTGAGGAAGCATTTGCCCAGTCAGTCTTGTGGGGGTTCGAGGTCGCTGCGGAGGGCGACGGGCAACTGATTATTGACCTGACTGAGTTCGTGCAGCGCGATGCGATGGCGCTGGGGTGGTGGCTCAAGGCGCAGGGTGAGGGGAGCTATCGCGTCGAGCCGTCGCGCTCGGTGGTGCATCTGCCGAGAACCCGCAGCTTTCCCGACAATACCGAGGTCGATGCGTTGCTGACTTATACCGGTGAGCCGCAGGGTAAGTTACTCGCCACGGTTGCACCCGATGCGTCGGCGGTCACGGTGCATAGCCATCACTCTTTTGTCCGACTCCCCGATGAGGGCTACGAGCCGATTGCCTACGACCCGCGCGCCGGCTTTATTGAGGATGGCGAGGCCACACTGGTCTACGACTACGCCTCGCCGATTGAGGCGCCGATCAAAAGCGCCTACGCGCGTAGGCACCGATTGAAGAAAGCGGACCCTACTGCGCCTATGGGTCCTGCGGTTGAGCCGATCGTTTATTACGTTGATCCCGGAGTCCCCGAACCCATTCGCAGTGCGCTGATTGAGGGCGCCAGCTGGTGGAATCAGGCGTTTGAGGCGGCGGGGTATCAGGATGCGTTTCAGGTGCGGCTGTTACCGGAGGGCGCTGACCCAATGGACGTGCGCTACAACGTGATTCAGTGGGTGCATCGGTCTACCCGCGGCTGGTCCTATGGCGCCAGCATTCGTGACCCGCGTACCGAGGAGATCATAAAAGGCCACGTGACGCTGGGTTCATTAAGAGTCCGGCAGGATTACTTGATTGCGGAGGGTTTACTGGCCCCCTACGACGAAGACCCTCAAATCGACCGGTTGAAGGCCTTTGCGCTGGCGCGCATTCGCCAGCTCTCGGCCCATGAAGTGGGGCACACCTTGGGTCTCGCGCATAACTTTGCAGCCAGTACTCAGGATCGCGCGTCTGTTATGGATTACCCCCATCCCTTAGTCACTGTCGACGCGAACGGCGAGATCGATGTCACCGATGCCTACGATGAGGGCATTGGCGATTGGGACAAGCGCGCCATCCTCTGGGGCTACCAGGATTTTCCACCCGAAGCCGATAGCGCTGCGGGTAGAGCGGCGATCATGGCCGATACCTTGGCAGCGGGTTACGAGTTCGTGGCGGATGAGCATGCGCGGGGCAGCCAGCGATCAGAGGCGGGCCCTGCGCATCCGCTGGGCAGTCTGTGGGACAACGGCAGTGACCCGGTGGCCGAATTAAATCGCATCATGACGGTGCGCGCTGCCGCGTTGGCGGGTTTTTCGCAGCAGGTGATACAAGTCGGTGAGCCCATGGCGCACCTCGAGGATGTCCTCGTGCCCACCTACCTGATGCATCGATATCAGGTTCAAGCGGCCGCCACTAAGCTGGGGGGGCAGCACTTTACCTACGCGCTGCGGGGTGACGGGCAGCGATCGTCGCAGCCCGTCGCGGCCGCCGAACAACGAATAGCGCTCGCGAGCATGCTGGATACCCTCTCGCCTGAGACTCTGATGTTGCCAACCGAGCTGGTCCTGTCGATCCCACCAAGGCCGCCGCAATCCGGGGTGAGCAGAGAGCTTTTTCCCCGTGAGACAGGGTATGTGTTCGACCCCGCTGCGGCTGCCGCCACCGCGGCCCAGCTGACAGTGGGTGAACTATTGGATCCTCGGCGCGCCGCCCGATTGAACAACCAGATTATGGTTTCAGAGACGCTGCCTGACTTTGCCGAGGTGCTGCGTGATGGCAGGGAGCACCTGTGGGCTGCGCAGAGTGACGGCGCTCGCGGCATCATTGAGCGCCGGGTGCAGCTGATCTGGGTCAATGAACTGGGTGCGTTGGTAAACAGCGAAAACGCCGCCGCGCAGGTGCGTGCCGACGCCATGCTGTCGCTGACCGATATCGCAGAGGACGCGCAAAAACAGGCGCGCTCCAGAGATTCAGGTTGGCGCGCCCATGGACTCTTGATTGAGCGCTTGATTCAGGGGGTCATTGCCAGCGACCGACCATTGCAGGTCGCGCCGGTCAAGGTGCCACCGGGATCGCCGATCTGAGGCCCTCAATGACTTGCAGACCGTGGGGCGTGGTCAGTTGTCCTGCTGTAAGACTCACGCCGCTTTCGCCTGGTGCTGCTTCCTGCTAAAACAGCGGGTCGCTATCAAGAGAGTTTTGCTGCCATGTCGCGTTTTCTGATTTCGTTCTTCAGTTTACTGGCCTTGATTGGCTCGGGTTGGGTGTTTGCGGAGAGCGACACCGCAACGCTGGAGTCGGTCATCGCAAAGTACCGCGCCGATGTCTTGCTGGCTTCAGGTGGCAGTGTCGAAACCAGCCCGCTGTTCATGAGTCAGGCGGAGCGGCGAATCGCTTTTGCGCATTTTGATGTGCTGTTTCCCACGCGGGTGATCCGAAGTAGCGCAGAAGCCAGCCCGATGCCTGCGGCACCGGTTGATCTGAGCAGCATTCGCTTCACTGCGAATGAAACGGACATCACCGTCGGCGAGCTCCTCGACAGTGAGCACTTGATGGGCTTGCTGGTGGTACAGGACGGCAAGGTACTAATGGAGCACTACGCGCCTGATCACGGCGCTGATGTGCCATGGGTGACCTTTTCGGTGACCAAGTCGGTGACCTCGCTATTGATCGGAGCGGCAATCCACGACGGATATATCGACAGCGTGACGGACTCCATTGTGAAGTACCTGCCGCGGCTGGCCGGCTCGGAGTATGGCGAGTCGAGGGTGCAGGACATCCTGCAGATGGCCTCGGGGATCGCGTGGAATGAAGACTACGAGGACCCCGAGTCGGACGTGGCCCGCGCGGCGGCGCTGAACGGTGTGGCGCTCACTGATTATCTCGCGCAGCTACCGCGGGTGGCGCCACCCGGCGAGCGCTTTAACTACAACACGGCTGAGAGCAACTTGCTGGGCGAGGTTCTGCGGTCGGCGATTGGCATGAATGCGGCGCCGTACTTGAGCCAAAAGATCTGGCAGCCAATGGGGATGGAGTCGGACGCCAACTGGTTGCTATCACTGCCCGAGGACCGGGAGACTGGGGGTTGCTGCATCAGCGCGACCCTGCGCGATTATGCGCGGCTCGGCCTGTTGGCGTTGGCGGATGGGGTGCTCCCCGACGGCACCCGCGTCTTGCCTGCAGGGTGGATGGCTGCCAGTACCGCACCCTCTCAAGGCTACGAGGGCTATGGGTATAAGTGGTGGCTAGATGCGGACGGGCGCTACGGTGCTTACGGTATCTTCGGACAGGTAATCGCTGTTGATCCCATAGCTAAGCTGGTGATCGCGGTACACAGTAACGCTCAGGCAGCTTCCGGCAGTGCCTATGGTTTAGAGCTGGAGGCGGCGTTGGCCGCCATCAGCGAGCACCTGCAGGGCCCCTAACTGCTCTAACGTGAGACGTCTGCGGGCGGGGGGGAGCTATCCGCCCGCGACATCAGTCTCTTGCAGGTTCGCCGCTCCAGTCTGATGGTCGATCACCTTGACGCGACCGATCCGGTTGCTGCTGCTTTGATGAATCAGTAGATCGTTATCCTGTGTCACCCAGACATGACGGATGATGCCGATCCCCGAGGGAATCGCCCAACTTTGAAAGGTCTCGGTTACCGGGTCGAAACGGACCAAAGCATCCGGTCGCTGCCCCGATTCGTTGTACCAAACCACGTCGTTGATCACGGCGATGGCGTAGGGGTGGGATTTGGGGCCACTGGGTGAATCCCATTCCCGCACCTCCCCGGTTTTTGGATCGAGGTGCCCGATCTTGCCGCGACTGGAGTTGACGTACCAAATGGTGCCGTCACTGGCGATGTCCAGCCGTCGGATGCGGGTGTCCTCGTGGGGAATGGGGAAGTAATTTACCTCAAGCGTCGCGGGATCCACCTGCCCAATCGCATTTTCACCGTTGAATGCCACATATAGATAGCCATCGGGCCCCACTTTGATGCCATAGGGGCGGGGGCTAGTGCTTACTGAGAGCACTTCTCCCGCAACAGGGTCGAGTCTGGCCACAGCCCCCGTGTGTTGCGCTGTGAAATAGAAGTATCCGTTGGGGTGGAACACACCGGTGTGAGGGTCGGCCAGACCGGTCTCGTATTCCCTGATCTCGCCGGTCAGTGGATTGAGCTTGCCCACAGTGCCGTTAGAGTTACCCAGATACCAAATAGCGCCCTTGTCATCCGGCACGATAGAGTGGGGCCGCGCTGAGGCGGGGAGCGGGTACTCGCGGAACGCGCCGGTGAGGGGGTCAAGACGACCCACGAGCGACGCCCACATCCCGGTCCACCAGATCGCGCCATCAGGCGCCTCCACCGGATCGCGAGAGCGTTGACCCAATGTGGGGACCATCCACTCCTCAATTGCGATTTCGACGGGTCCGTCAACCAGTGTGGGGTGGAGCTCCGGCTTGGACTGAAAGTGCTTCGTCAGATATTGCGCGATGATATTGGCTCTGGGTTCATCCAGCGCGACCATCGTCGCCATGAGTTGGCGCCACTCGCTTGCCGTATCATACCCCTGGGCTCTGTTCAGGATTTCGGGGCTATGGCAGCTCGAGCAGTGCTCGCGTACCAGGCTTTCGCCTTCACCAGCGGGCAGGGCAAACGCTACGGGCGATAGCCAGACGAATACCGCTATTACCGCGAGTCGTTTCCTCAAGGCACTTTCCACACACATCCGTCCCACATCCCTCTCATATCATGAGGGGAAGCATACCGGCAGGTTGCTGATTTGCAGAGGAAAAAAGAGACCAGCGGCCGGGGGGATGAGTCCGGCCGCTGGCGAATGGCGGGGAAGACCCCGCCTAGGAGTGATACAAGGTCAGACC
>CALKHC010000037.1 GCA_938091425.1 uncultured Luminiphilus sp.
GGATTTGGCTTGGAAGAAACTGAGTTACTGACCGGTTGGATCTGCGACGTTCTGGCTTCCTTGGAAGCGGACACTTCAGATGAAGTGATTCCGGCAGTTCGCGAGCAGGTGAAGGCGCTTTGCGCCAAGATGCCGGTTTACACCCGCTGAGGAGATGGGCGTCCGCGTGACGCCACTGAACCCATGCACTGCCCTTTTTGTAGCACCGACGAAACCAAGGTCATCGACTCGCGCCTTGTGGCGCAGGGCGCTCAGGTGCGCAGACGACGAGAGTGCCTGAGCTGCACCGAGCGTTTCACCACTTATGAAGCCGCTGAACTGGTGTTGCCCCGCATTATCAAGCAAGACGGTAACCGCGAACCCTTTGATGAGGAGAAGCTTCGGTCAGGTCTATTGCGTGCGCTTGAAAAGCGCCCGGTTTCCGTTGAAAGCATTGAAGCTGAGCTGGATCAGATTAAGCATCGGCTGCGCGCTACGGGTGAGCGGGAGATCAAGTCGCTGCAAGTTGGCGAGTGTGTGATGGAATCGCTCAAGGCGCTGGACCATGTTGCCTATGTGCGCTTCGCGTCTGTTTATCGAAGCTTTCAGGATCTGGCTGAATTCAGAGATGCCATTGAATCTCTGGAAGCCGAGCCAGCTCAGGGCGACTCGCCGTGAGCAAAGCCCAGGATCGCCGCTGGATGCAGCGCGCGATCGAGCTGGGTCGGCGGGCACGCTACTGGGCGGCACCGAACCCTCCGGTTGGCTGCGTCTTGGTGCGCGATGACGAGGAGATCGGCGCGGGGTTTTCGCAGCCGGCGGGACAGGCGCACGCCGAAGTCATGGCCCTCAAAAACGCCGGAGGTGCTGACGGCGCCACCGCCTATGTCACGCTGGTGCCTTGCAGTCATCACGGTCAGACAGGCCCCTGCGCGAACGCCCTGATCGACGCTGGTGTGGATCGGGTGGTGGTGGCGGTAGAGGACCCTAACCCTCAGGTTTCGGGTAAAGGCGTTGCGATGCTCCGCTCAGCGGGAATCGAAGTCGATATGGGTGAAGGCGCGGATCAGGTGGAGACAGACCTCGCTGGTTTTCTGCTCCGCATGCGCCGAGGGTATGGACGCATCACACTGAAGATCGCCATGTCGTTAGATGGACGGACCGCGATGGCCTCTGGTGAGAGCCAGTGGATCACGGGCCAGCCGGCTCGACAGGACGTACAGCGTTTTCGGGCAGAATCTGACTTGGTGGTGACAGGTGTGGGTACCGTGCTGGCCGATGATTGTCGACTGACGCTGCGGGCTAATGAGTTGCCGCTTGATGGGGATGACAAAGATCGCTCTTTAACGCATCCCCCAGCCCGAATGGTGCTCGACTCCAAGGGCCGTACCCCGCTAGGCGCGCGGATTTTAGAGGGTGATGACGCCACACTTATTACCACCGAGCACACTGACCTCGGTGAGGCAGTTCAGACCGTCATGCTGCCAGCAGATGCTGAAGGTCGTGTCGACATCGGTGCCTGGGTGCAGTATCTCGGGGAGCAGGCGTTTAATGAGATTTTGGTTGAAGCGGGCCCCACGCTATCGGGTGCACTGCTGGGAGGCGGTTGGATAGATCGGCTCATTATCTACCAAGCGCCCAAGTTGCTGGGCGATGATGCCCGCGCCATGGCGTTGATGAACTATAACGCGTTGGCTGACGCGCCGGAATTTGAGATCAATGAGGTGACCCGCATCGGCGCAGATCTGCGTATCATGGCGGCCCCCAAGGTCTAGCTCTGCGCGCACGGGCGTTTCGCTATACAACTTTTTCAGGAGTCACTGTGTTTACAGGGATTATTCAAGCTATCGGACGAATCGCGGCGATTGAGCCTGGCGAGAAGGACATCCGATTGCGCATCGAGACGGGCAAGTTACCGTTGGCGGAGGTGTCGCTGGGGGACAGTATCGCCACCAGTGGTGTGTGCCTCACCGTGACTGATTTGCCGGGTGATGGCTTTTGGGCGGATGTCTCGCCCGAGACCCTGTCGTTGACGACACTGGGTAGAAAAGCCGTTGGGGACGCGGTCAACCTTGAAACGTCGTTGACGCTCCAAACCCCTCTTGGCGGACATCTGGTCAGTGGCCACGTCGATGGGGTGGGCCATGTTGAACAGATTGTCGAGGATGCCCGCTTCTGGCGGGTGACAATTGCGGCGCCTGAAAACCTGGCTCGCTACATCGCCATGAAGGGCAGTATCTGTGTTGACGGGACGAGTCTCACGGTAAACCAGGTCGATGGGGCAGGCTTTGAGCTCACCATCATCCCGCAAACCTGGGAGGAGACGGTCTTCAGCGATTACCAGACGGGTAGCCCGGTAAATCTGGAAGTCGATGTTGTGGCGCGCTATGTCGAGCGGCTCAGGCAATTCGATCAGGCCCAGCCAGAGTGACCCTGTCATGACTGATCATGCTGATATCGATAAAGTGCTCAGCGAGCTACGACATGGCCATAGTTGCCTGTTGCTTAACGAGAACAGTGCGGGCGGGATGACAGGTTTTGTGGTGGTGGCGGCCGAGCACTGCGAGGCGGAACACATTGCGTTCATGGCACGTCAGGCGAGAGGCTTGGTCTGTTTGGCGATGACACCAGAGCGGTGCGAGGAACTGGCCCTGCCGCTGATGGTAGAGGGTGACGACTCGCTCTCGCCTTTCACTTTGTCGATTGAAGCAGCCACGGGCATCGATACGGGCATCTCGGCAGCCGATCGAGCGCGGACTGTTCGGGTAGCAGTCGATACGGCAAGCCAACCCTCTGATTTGGTGCAGCCCGGCCATATTTTCCCGATTGCTGCATCCGCGGGCGGTGTCCTGACCCGCACTGCGCCTGCCGAAGCGGCGGTCGATTTAACGGAGCTCGCGGGGCTACTTCCCTCGGCGGTTTTTACCGAGGTATTGGACAACGAGGGTGCGGTTGCCGATGCACCCTACCTTTGGGAGTTTGCCGACCGGCATCACTTGGTTGTAGGGCAGGTCTCCGATCTGGTGACCTACCGGCTGGCGAATCAAAAGACCGTTCTCGTCGAGCGTCAGGGGACTTTGCAAACTCGCTACGGCGCATTCGCGGTGACAGCATACCGGGATACCACCCACGGTCGGTTACATCTGGCGCTGACAAAGGGGCGTATCGCTGAAAGCCAGCCCACGCTGGTGAGGGTGCATGTGACGGCGGTATTTCGTGACCTTATTGGCACGACTTTGGACGGCCACGTCTCTTGGTCTTTTGATGCCAGTCTGAAAGCTGTTGCAGCATCAGACAGCGGTGTATTGGTGTTGCTCAGTAAGCCAGAGGCGACCGATGACTTACTTCACGACATTGATCGGCTATTGGGAGAACCGGTGAATGAGCAAGCCAGCAGCCCTGATGCCTACAACCAGATAGGGATGGGGGCACAAATCTTGCGAGATCTGGGTGTGGGTCAGATTCGCTTACTGGGAGCCCCACTCAAGTACAATGCTTTGGCAGGTTTTGGCCTCGAAGTCGTTGATTTTGTGGCGCCGCCAGACGCTGCTGAATCGCACTGAGGAACAGATGCCGATGTCGGGAAAAGGAATTGATAATTCAGTGTCGCAGTTGCCGGGTAACGACGGTCACTACGTGATCGTGATCACTCGGTGGAACGAGGAGATCGTAACGGGGCTGCTCAAAGGTGCCACGCAGGCACTCGCAGAGGTAGGTATTGAGGGTGAGCAGGTCGAGGTGGTGAGCGTGCCGGGTGCATTCGAGATCCCCCTGGCCTGTCAGGCCGCCGCTGAACGTTCTGATTGCGACGCGGTGGTGGCGCTGGGTGCTGTCATTCGTGGTGGTACACCCCACTTTGAATATGTTGCCGGCGAATGCACCCGCGGTATCGGCGAGGTGGCGCTGAGCACCGGTAAACCGGTGGCCTTTGGCGTGCTGACGGTCGACACCATGGACCAGGCGCTCGAGCGTTCGGGAGATAACGAAGAAAACAAAGGCGCTGAAGCAGCCATGAGTGCGGTCGAGATGGTGAACGTGTTGCGGACGCTGCGCGACTGATGGGCCAGCCGAATGCTTTGGCTGCGCAGCGTCGCAAAGCGCGCCACTTCGGCCTGCAGGCTTTGTACCAATGGACCTTGTCGGGGGCCAGTGCGACCGATATCGAGGCTGAATTTCGGATCGATAACGACTTTCAGCACACCGATGGCGAGTACTTCAGTGCCGTGTTGAAAGGCGTTGTCGGGGACGTAGATTCTCTTGAAGCGCTGTTCTCACCCGCCCTTGATCGCAAGCTTGAAGAGCTCGATCCGATCGAGAGAAATCTGCTGCGCCTGGGCACTTTTGAGCTCAGAGACCGCATCGATGTGCCTTATAAAGTCGTCATTAATGAAGCGGTCGCTTTGGCGAAAAAGTTTGGCGCCACAGACTCCCACCGTTACATCAACGGTGTGCTCGATAAGGTCTCCAGAGATCTCCGAACCGTGGAGCGCGCGCAAGAGGACTGATGTCAGATAGCGAGTTCGACTTGATTCAGGAATTTTTTGCCGGATTGGATCAAGGCTCATCAGTTCGCTTGGGTGTCGGTGACGACGCAGCCGCGCTCGCATTGCCAGACGGGCACCTTCTGCACGTCTCTACCGACACCGCTGTTGAGGGTGTCCATTTTTTGGCTGCGCTCTCGCCCACCGACGTGGCCTACCGAAGCGTGATGGCAGCTGCCAGCGATTTGGCGGCTATGGGCGCCTCACCTCAGGCCTTTTTGCTCTCCCTGACGCTTCCTGCTAGGGATCTCCCTTGGCTGGAGAATTTTTCTCGGGGGCTCGCTGATGTCTGCATGGCGATAGGAGCGCCTTTGGTGGGAGGCGATACGACGCGCGGTCCACTAACTTTGACGGTGACGGTGCTGGGCTCGACTCCAGCAGACCACTATCTGACGCGCTCTGGCGCGCAACCCGGTGACCGCCTCTGTGTGAGCGGCACGCTGGGTGATGCGGCGGCGGGCCTTGCGGTTATTAGCGGGCAGATTGCGGTCAAGGATGCGGCGGCGGCGGACTTTTTGGTGACGCGACATACGAGGCCATCAGCACGCCTGGCACTGGGGGAAGGCCTGCGGGGCTGTGCGACCTCCTGCATCGATATCTCAGATGGGCTCTTGGCAGATGCCGCGCATGTGGCCACGGCGAGTAACGTCAGACTTGAAATTGACAGCGCATGGCTGCCATTGTCGGCAGCCATGAGATCGTCGGTGGATCTGGACCAGAGTCTGGATTGGGCGCTGACCGGCGGTGATGACTACGAATTGCTGTTCACGCTCCCCTCCGACCTACCGCCGCCGGATGGCTGCACGGAAATTGGTCGAGTTGCCGAGGGAAGCGGGATAAGCTGTGATCGAACTCCGGAGCCCATTGGCTATGACCACTTCGACCGCTGATCACGACGACCCCAACCG
>CALKHC010000038.1 GCA_938091425.1 uncultured Luminiphilus sp.
GCCCGGGGCTTTCGTCGGCCGGTGCCAGCTCCGCCACGATATGACATGGAGCGTGGTGTTCGATGAGTCGGTCGCTGAAGGCTCCCCGGTGCATGACGCGTTGCTCCAGTATCTGGACGGCATTCACGAACAGTTACAGGCGTCCGGCAGCTGGGAAGCGCTCCTCAGAAATGGCGAACGGCACCTGCCTTACCAGCAGCGGGTGCTCACCACCGGCCTCGCATCCTCCCTCCGCCAGTCGCTGGCGCTGAGTGGGCAGTCGGGTGTGCCGCTGAGCGTGCCGCTGCTGCAGGATACGCTGTCACTGCCCCAGCAGGCCGACTGACCCGTTGTTGCGCCCCCGCCCACGCGGGCAGTCACGAGGGGGGCATTGCAGTGGCGTGAGGAGTGGCGTGATGACTCGCGTGAGAGGAGTGACGCAAAAAACCCGACGCTAAGCGGTATCAGCAAAGAGCTCCCGGCCCACCAGCATGCGGCGAACTTCGGAGGTCCCGGCACCAATTTCATAGAGCTTGGCGTCGCGCAGTAGCCGGCCGGTGGGGTAGTCGTTGATGTACCCGTTACCGCCCAGTAGCTGAATCGCATCGAGTGCCGACTGAGTCGCGGCTTCGGCGGTGTAAAGAATCACGGCGGCGGCATCTTTGCGGCTCTGCTCACCCCGGTCCAGCGCCTCACAGACCGCATAAAGGTAGGCGCGACTCGCGGAGCAACGGGCGTACATGTCGGCCAGCTTGCCCTGCACCAGCTGAAACTCGCCAATCGGTTGACCAAATTGCTCCCGCTCGTGCACGTATGGCAGTACTGCATCGAGACAGGCCTGCAATATCCCCACCGGGCCGCCCGAGAGCACCGCTCGCTCGTAGTCGAGGCCCGACATCAGCACGCGGACACCGCTGCCGACCTCTCCCAGCACCTGCTTAGCCGGAATCACGCAATCCTCGAACACCAGCTCACAGGTGTTGGAGCCGCGCATCCCCAGCTTGTCCAGTTTGGGTGAGCGGGAGAATCCTTTGGTATCCCGCTCGACGATAAAGGCGGTGATGCCCTTCGAGCCCGCCTCCGGGTCGGTTTTAGCGTAGATCACATATACATCTGCATCGGGCCCGTTGGTGATCCACATCTTGTTGCCATTGAGGATGAAGTCATCTCCCTGACGCTCCGCGCGCAAGCGCATGCTCACAACATCAGATCCGGCCCCTGGCTCGGACATGGCCAGCGCCCCAATATGCTCTCCGCTGCACAGCGCCGGTAAATAGTGGGCTCTTTGCTCCTCGGAGCCGTTCAGCCGAATCTGGTTAAGACACAGATTGGAATGCGCGCCGTAAGACAAGCCGACCGAGGCGCTGGCGCGGGAGATCTCTTCCATCGCAATCGCATGCGCCAGGTAACCCATGCCGCTGCCGCCGTATTGCTCGGGAATGGTGATACCTAGCAGGCCGAGGTCGCCCATTTTGGTCCACAAATCTCTGGGGAAGTCATTGTCGCGGTCAATATCTGCGGCCCGCGGCGCGATCTCCGTGGTGGCAAACTGATGCACAGTTTCCCTGAGTAAACCGATCTCTTCGCTATGGCGATATTGAAGGGTGGGATAGGGGGTACTCATCTCAATGTGCTCCTGCTGATTTCACCGGCGCCTTCCGACTGCGCGCGACGATATCTCCAAGATGGGCGGGAGGTCGTCGCTGTTGATGGCCAGATGGCAGAGTTTGTAACACAACTGGCCATCAGCGTGCTGGATATCAGTCATAATCTGGCCTCTTCAGGCTGGTGACGCGAAGGGGGCTTTCACGGCTCCGGTAAAGGGGAGATAGGGAGTCTCATGAGAAAGCTGCTGAAATTCGGCCATTCGATGACCGCCATTACTTTTCTCGGCTCGGTGGTGGTGCTGTGGGTATTTCATCATTACTTGCCGCCGCCCACCGAGGCGCTGCAGATCTATGTGGCGGAGCGGCAGGTGATGGAGCGTGTGGCGACGCTGGTCATGATGCCTTCGCTGCTTCTCACCCTGTTGTTCGGTCTAGCCTCGTTCGCGGTGGTGCCCGGTTATCACGGCGCGCCTTGGGCCTGGGCGAAGTTGGTCACGACCGTGTTGATGCTGGAGGGGAGCCTGCTTGGGATACAAAGCCCCATCAAAAGAGAGGCTGAACTCGCCAGCGCGGCGTTGATCGATGTCAGTCTGGTGGGAGAGTTGGCGCTTAAACTGGAGGCGGAACGCGGATCCCTCGTAATCATTGGTTTGGTGGCAACCGCCAATGTCGCCCTTGGGGTGTGGCGCCCCAAATTTCGATCTCGATCTAGAGCAGCGTCCTGAACATCAGCGCCAGTCGCTTGCCGCGACTCAAATTCTCCAGAAACTCTTGAGGCTCTGCATCACGGGACATGAAGTCCGAAAAGCCACTTAACGTGCCCATATCGACGCCGTCGAGATTGAGGAATCCCATCTGCCAATCAGCGAACTCTCTGGAGTCGGTTTCGCCATTAAAGAGGACGCGCACTTCCTTATGGCGAGGATCCTCCTCAATGTCTTGGAACGTCGCCATGACCGCCGATTCGCTGCCTTCCAGCACCTGATAGAAGCTACCCTCCCGATACAGCAGTAAGCCAGTTACATCCCGATCCGTATTGGCATTCCTTGCCTCGCTTAACAGGGCGACCAATGCCTCATCAGAAAACTTTACCGCCTCAGTACTGACGTAACCAAGGTGATATAGGGCGTCAGGATCCTGCGCCTGTTGGAGAATGTTGAGCTCTGACATGGGGTGCGTGCCTCTAATGAGATCCAAGATCTACGTGTGCTGAGCCCCCGAGCTCACCTTGCTTGCTCCCGGCTCAATAGTCAAATAAAATTGACAGATATGTGGTAAAAAACATGGACACAAAGCTGGACATCGGGTGATGTCGCTTGGAAGGGGCCAAAATGGCCGCATTGGGGGAAGACATGAGTGAAGCACTGGCCTCATCGGAAGGGGCGGTCAATCTAACCACACAGCAGGCGTTGGAGGCACAGCCTTTGGCGCCCCGGTTCTATTGCACCGACTATGCAGCAATGGAACATATCAATATCGAGCCCGTTCGCGCAGAGTGGGACCTGATGATGCGAGACTTCGAGCTCGACA
>CALKHC010000039.1 GCA_938091425.1 uncultured Luminiphilus sp.
TAAAGCGGACAATATCCAGTCGCCCGTGAGCAGCAGTCCGCAAAAGCCAAACACCAAAGACAGCAGAAGCCGTCGGGATTCCAGCAGAAAAAAATGGCGGCGTGTCACACCACCGCCAGATCGCGAGGCGAGAAACGATAGCCCGTGCCCCTCACCGTCTGGATCAAATCTGCGTACACAGGATCACCTGCCTGCAGCGCTTTTCTCAGACGACGAATGTGTACATCGACTGTACGCTCTTCCACATAGACGTTCGCGCCCCAGACTCTGTCCAACAACTGCGCTCGCGAATACGCTCGTTCGGGGTGAGACATGAAAAAATGCAACAGCTTGAATTCTGTGGGCCCCATCTCGAGCGCTTTTTGACTGAGCATCACTCGACGACTGTCAATTTCGAGCACCAATTCACCTACTCGCAGCTCGCTGCCTCCCTCCTCGCTGGAGGCGCGCCGCAGTATGGCTTTCATCCGGGCAATCAACTCCTTCGGCGCAAAGGGTTTGGTGATGTAATCGTCAGCGCCGACTTCCAGACCCTGAACAACGTTATCTTCGTGCGTCTTTGCAGTCAGCATGATCACAGGCAACGCCTGGGTCGCCTCCTCCTTCTTAAGACGCCGGAGTAATTCAATGCCGCTACCGCCGGGCAGCATCCAGTCCAACAACACAATGTCGGGGGATTCATCGGTGATGAGGCGATACGCTTCGTGAATATCGGCCGCCTCGAGACATTTGAAGTCCGAGATTTCGAGAGCCAGCCTGAGCATCTCGCGGATGCTTGCCTCGTCATCCACCACCAGCACTTTCTTCGCTGACATACCGCCTCCGTGTTGGGCTTGAGCCTAGCCCCCCTATTACAAGTCAGTTATGTGACATTCACGTGACACCTTGCTCACTGAACTGGCACTGCTCACCACCAATCGAACCAGCCCCTTGGTTCGAGCTCTTCCGCACACTCCTGAAGCTGAGAGTTGTAGCGCTGAGCTTGTCGATCCACCTTGCGGGCCACATCGATCAGCCAATCCTTTTTTTGATAACTCTGTTTTCGGTAACCGCCATGCCCTTCGTGGTAGGCAAGGTACAGGCGGAAAGCGTCTTGCTTGCTGATACCTAGTTCCTTATGTGACACATTGTTGTACCAGCCAATGAAGTCGATAGCGTCGCCAAAATCATCCCGGTCCGCGCCGTAGTTACCCGTGCTGCGCTGATACCAATCCCAGGTACCCTCCTTAGCCTGAGAGTATCCGTAGGAGTCAGAGGGACGCGGCCCCGGAATCACACCAAATATCTTTTTACGTGGTGGCTTTGCCGTTGCCACGAAGCGGGATTCCTGATGCATGAATGCCATCGACACAGAGATCGGTACGCCCCACCGCGCGCGGGATTCTTTGGCATCGCCATACCACCCGGATTTCTCTTTAAAAATGTCACAGACATTATCAACCTGCTCGGGCGGCGATGTCGCGCAGCCCGCTATCATCAGCATCACAAACAGTGTGATTGCGTGTCGCGATCGATTGGCGGATTTCATTCCAGTTCCTCCAGCATCGTTAGCCACTCAGGCTCGTCCACAATAGATATGCCCAGTTCCTCTGCTTTCTTGCGCTTGCTACCGGCACCGGGCCCAGCCAAAACGGTGCTGGTCTTTGCAGAAACGCTACTGGCGGTCTTAGCGCCCAGAGATCGCAATCGTTGCTCTGCGTCGCCCCGACTCATCGACTCCAGTTTGCCAGTCACCACCCATGTGGTGCCCGCCAGCGGGCCCTTTCCGCTGGCCACCGTAACGGGCGGCCAATTGACCCCGAGAGCCAATAAATCTGCGATAACCCGTTTATTCCGGTCATCGCCGACGAACCCCCGAATGTGGCGCGCGACAATGGGTCCCACATCATCGACCCCCTCCAATACGTCACTAGAGGCGGCCAGCAAAGCGTCCAATTCTAGAAAGTGGTTCGCCAATGCGCGAGCCGTCGCCTCGCCGACCTCGCGAATACCCAGAGCGTAAATAAACTTGGGTAACGACGTTGATCTCGATTGATCGATCGATGCCAATAAATTCTCGCTCGATTTATCGCCCATTCTCTCAAGAGCAGCCAACTGCTCCTGGCTCAGCCGAAAAATATCGGCGACGCTGCCTACGAGGCCATCATCAACCAGCTGATCGATCAGCTTGTCCCCCAAGCCCTCAATATCCATTGCTTTTCGCGACGCAAAATGGCGAATCACTGCCTTCAATTGGGCCCCACAGGCCATTCCACCCATGCAGCGGATCACCGCCTCGCCTTCCTCGCGCGCCACGTCAGATCCGCAGTCGGGACAATGGTCAGGGAACACAATCCGTTCTCGCCTTGGGGTCAAGTCAGATGAGGGGCTTTCCATCACCGATACGATCTGCGGGATCACATCACCCGCTCTGCGCACCACGACCGTGTCACCCACCTGAACCCCCAAGCGCTCGATCTCGTCAGCATTGTGTAGCGTGGCGTTACTGACCGTCACCCCTCCCACAAATACGGGCTGCAGTCGGGCAACCGGCGTGATCGCACCCGTACGACCGACCTGAAAATCGACTCCCAACAGTTGCGTGCTGACCTCTTGGGCCGGAAACTTGCGCGCTATAGCCCAGCGGGGTGCCCTGGAAACGAAACCCAGCTTTTCCTGCTCCGCCATACCGTTGACCTTAAAAACAATGCCATCGATATCAACAGGTAACTCGTCGCGCTGCCTAGCGAGCGCCTGATAGTAATCGTCGCAGGCGGCAATGCCACTGACCGTTTGCATGTAATCCGAGATCGGCAGGCCCCAGTCCCTGAGTCGCTGCAATATGGCGTGATGAGTGCCCGGCAGATCGCCCTCAACCGCACCTACAGAATAAGCGGTAAAAGCCAGCGGCCTCCTAGCGGTAATGCGCGAATCCAGTTGCCGAAGGCTCCCAGCAGCCGCGTTGCGTGGGTTGACGAAGACCTTTCCATCAGCGGCTCTTGCCTGCGCATTCATGCGCTCAAACGCATCACGCGGGATGACGACCTCCCCCCTCACCTCGAGGTACGGCGGCACGCCTTCGCCACTCAGCGTCAAAGGGACGTTACTGATCGTACGCACGTTGGCTGTGATGTTCTCACCGCGAGTGCCATCACCCCGGGTAGCCGCCAGAACGAGACTACCTTGCTCGTAGACGATGCTGACGGCAACACCATCGAGCTTGGGCTCGCAGCAGTAGGTCACCGCACTATCACCCAATCGCTCAGTCACACGTCGGTGGAAGTCGTCCATATCGTCGGAAGAGAACGCGTTGTCTAGGGAAAGCATCGGAAGACGATGCTCCACAGACTGGAACTCACTCAATGGTGCTGAGCCGACTCGTTGAGTCGGTGAATCGGGCGCCACCAGGTCTGGAAACGCTCGCTCGAGGGCTTCAAGTCGCCTCAGGGCCTGATCGTAATCCGCGTCCGGCACGACCGGCGCATCACGCTCAAAATACGCCTCCGCCCACTTCAGTAGCTGGGCTCTGAGCGCGGCGGCCTCCTCAACCGGTGAGGTCGTCATGAATCAGTTCCGACGAACGAGCAGACGTCTTTCGAGTTCCCGGATCTGCTGACGCATATGCTCAAGACTCTGTCGAGTGATCACACTCCGCGTCTCATCCTGAATATCGCCACCAAGACTTTTCGCGACGACCTTGACCGTCTCGTACATGTAGTCAAAGGCCTTGAGCATGTCAGCAGGACCGGGAAGCGTGACGAAGAACATCAAACCTCGGGTCTGCAGCGGCTCCATATTGTCGATGTCGAAAACACCGGGCTTCATCATGTTGGCGACGCTGAACTCGATCGGGCCACGACCCGATGCGCGTTCGTGACGATGGAAAAAATCCATGTCACCAAACCGGAGATCGCAGGCCAGCAGGGTTTCCAATATGTCGGTGCCGGCAAACCCCTCCTCTGCCTGCGCTACCACGTACAGTATAAATACGTGGGTATTGGCACCGCGCGGCAGCCGCCCGTGCTCAGGGGCGTCCGGCTCCAGTGGCTCCTCAGGGTCCAGCGTGTCGAGCCAGTCGACGGTTCCCGATGTATCGGTATCGTCAATCGGATCCTGCTCCGTCGCCTCAGGCGCAGGCTTTACGGTTCGTCGACGCGATGCCGCTTCAGTCTGCTCTTCCACCAGGCGCTCAGCAACGGCCTCTTTGGGCGCTGCCCGCTCAACCGATAGCGGCCCTTCTGAGGTCGGTGCCTCTGCCACTGGAGGGAGAGAATCTCCGGTAGATTGCGAGCTCACTGCATGAGCAGCAGACTCGGCTTTATCGGACTCGGCTTTATCGGACTCGGCTTTATCGGACTCGGCGAGCTGAGCTGCGACCGCAACGTCGATCGGATCCGGCACGGACTCATCACGCGAGGGCGGAGCGTCTCTTTGCTCTGAAGCCGGTGGGACCGTCGTTCGGTCACTATCAGAGCCTGTGGCAGCCGTTGTTGGCGCAGCAGCTTGCGAATCAGTCTGCAAATCATCCCGCTGAACAATCCGCGCGCCGCCATTGGGTAGCTCGGTTAACAGATTAAAGGCGTTATCGTCGTCAGACAGCGGCGAGGCACGATCAATGCGCGCATTGAGTTTGATTTCCGCCCGTCGTTCACGCCAGTAGCGCCGGACCGCGTCGATCAACACCGCAGCAATCATCATGCCTCCGATGATGATCATCCAGTCTCTTATCGACAATTGCTCCATGGGCAATTCCTAGCTTGCGGCCAACTGCGCGGCCTCTTCGACGTCCACTGTTACCAGACGGGATACGCCGGGCTCCTGCATGGTGACCCCCATCAGCTGATCAGCGGCCTCCATGGTGATCTTGTTGTGCGTGATGAAGACGAACTGCACCTTTTCCGACATTTCCCTGACCATCCTCGCGTAGCGCCCTACGTTGGCGTCATCCAGCGGTGCGTCGACCTCATCCAACATACAAAACGGCGCCGGGTTGAGCTGGAAGATGGAAAACACCAGCGCAATCGCCGTCATAGCCTTCTCCCCGCCCGACAGCATGTGAATCGTTGAATTTTTCTTTCCGGGTGGCCGGGCAAAAATCGCGACCCCGGTATCGAGCAAATCGTCTCCCGTCATCTCAAGGCAGGCAGTACCCCCTCCGAAAACACGCGGGAACAGTTCCGCAAAACCAGTGTTGATTTGATCGAAGGTATCCTTGAACCGTTGTCGGGTCTCCTTATCGATTTTGCGAATCGCCGACCGCAGTGTCTCCAGAGCCGCCTCAAGATCAGCATTCTGGGCGTCCAGATACTGCTTTCGCTCAGACGCTTTGGCATGCTCATCGATGGCGGCGAGGTTAATCGGCCCAAGACGATTAATGCGAGCCGCCGCCCGGTCCGCCTTCTCCTGCCATTCTGTCTCGCTGGCCTCCTCAGGCAGCGCCGAAGCGATCTCCTGAGGTACCGCATCGCGCTTAGTGATTTCTTCTGCCAGGGTTTCCAGTCGCACAGAGGTTTCGGTTTCCTGCAGGCGCAAGCGCTCTATATCGCTCTGGATCTCCTGCACTGCCTGCTCCTGCTTCAATCGTGATTGCTCAAGACCACGCAATGAATTGTCAATGTCTCCGACCCGCGCACGCTGACTATTCAGCTCACCTTCCGCGACCACTCGCTGTTCCAGCAATTCCGCCAATCGCGCCTTATTCTCAGCATCGGGGTCGTCGCTCTGAGGCAAGGTTCCCGTCAGTTCTGTTTCCCGGGATTCCAGGTCACGCAGCTGCGCTTCCATTCGCCCAATACCCTCCTTGAGGGTCTTCACTTGAGTATCGAGATTCTGATTTTGTAGCTCGCTCCGCATGAGCGCATCCGAGGCCTCGCGCGATGCCTCACGCTGCTGTGTCAGCTGCTCAGTCAGCCTCGTTCGCTCGGCTTGCAGGCGCTCCCGCTCGCCCCGGTCGAGCTCCATTTGATCCAACGAATCAGACAGTTGTTTTCGCGCATCAGCCAGGTTTGACTGCTCTTGCTCGTACTGACGTTGAGTTTCTTCGATGTCTGACTTAAGTCGGCCACGACGCTGCCTTAACTGCTCGACCTTGGTTGCGGTAGCGCGCTGTTCCGCCACCAGCTCGGCCCGCTCGTTAACTGCGAGTTGCTGAGCCTGCTGCGCCTGGGAAGCCTGCTTTTCAAGCTCAACTCGCGCTCGGATCAGATCACTGATGCGCTTCTCAACCTCGTCGGCGTCAGCTCTTTTGCTCTGAAAATCTGACTGCAGTGTCTCGAGCTGGTTCTGCCGGGCAATCATTCCTGCCGCCGTATCCGACTCGGACCGGCGCCGGTGCCAACCCGCCCCTAACCAATGCCCATCGGGCGTCACCACCGACTGCCCCAAGGACAAATTCCGACAGAGGCGCTGCGCCTCCTCAAGATCATCAGCCACCAGCACAGACTGCAGCCAACTCCTCACACGAGCGGGACCTCTCACGTACGCTGCCAACGTCCCGCCCACGTCTCCTGTGAGCTCAAGCTTGTTGTCTACCACAAAGGCGCCCGATGGCAGCGCGGCAATCCCGCCCAGCCCCCTTACATCGACCTCAGCGAGCATTTGTGCCGATAGCGCCTCGCCCAACACCTGCTCGATCGCCGTTTCCCAACCAGCGTCGACTTCCAAGGAAGCGTAGACCGTGCCGTCAGACTGCAGAGACTCGGTTTCTATCCAATCACCCAACGCGGCTCGCTCCCGGTCATCTGAGGCCGCCTCCTGAAGCGCAGTCAGGGACGCAATGTGCCCTCGCGTCTCCTGAAGGGCGGCTCTGATGTCGTCCTGCTGTTGCCGAGATTCCTCGATCTGTGACTGCGAGTCAGTCAACTGACCCCTGAGATCGGTCATCTGGGCCTCTCGGCTCTCAATCTCGCGATCTGCCTGCTCAATCCTTGCTGACAAAGGCGATACCGCCTCGTCCGCCGGTTCAGCAGACAACGTCTCCCACTCTGTCTGATGTTGCTGCGAGCGCTCCTGAAGCTTGGTGAGCACCTGCTCGAGATAAGCAATGCGGCTCTGCTGCACCTCTGCCGCCTGACTGGGTTCTCGCGCTCGCTCGTTAAAACCATCCCAATTCTGCGACCACTGCTGCATCGCAGTGTCCGCAGCAGACAGCGCTTCTGCGGCAAACCGTGTCTGCGCCCTGAATTCCGTCAACGCAGGCTCAGACCGCTCCAATTCGCCCTCCCAGTCGCGTAGCCGCTGACGGTCACTGTCGAGCAGCTGCCGGGTCTGCTCCAGGCTGCTTCG
>CALKHC010000040.1 GCA_938091425.1 uncultured Luminiphilus sp.
TATCGCTCTCTCAGAAATGCGTCGAGCTGAGTCCCATCGAAAGGCCACCCTAACTCCCGGCCCGAGCTGTCCTTCACCACCGGAATTCTGACGCCATACTGCTCCATCAAACTCAGGTCATCAGCAATATCCACCGCCTGAAAAACATGCCCGCCCTGCTCAAGAATCGCCTCGGCATGCTCGCAAAGATGGCAGCCGGATGTGGTGTAGAGTATGAGCGGAAGCATGATGGATTCTCCGATAGGGGTGAGCATGCCTGAACAGTTAGATGTAGCGTGGCATCCCGGCAGGGGTCTGACACTTTTCGGCAGAAAGCCCGCGCTGGAGGCACTGGAGGATGTGTCGCTGACCATCCACTGCCTGCATCTGGCCAACAGCAATCGACCCACTGGCATTATCGCGCAAATCATCAAGGAAGCGGAGCACCGAGGTATTGCTATTCGCTACCACGACCGGCAGGCGCTCTCGCGGATATCGAAAAATGGCCGCCAGGATCAGGGCGTTGCGCTCGACGTGGTATGTCCCAACTTCATGCCCCTCGAGGCCTTCATGGATCTCCCGGAAAAGCCTAGAACGGTCCTTGCCCTCGATGGCGTGACGAACCCACAGAACGTCGGGATGATCATTCGCTCAGCAGTCGCTGCCGGGGTCGACGGCCTGCTGTATCCCAAACGCGGCATCGCGGCACTGGGGCCTCTGGTTATCAAGGCCTCAGCCGGGAATGTGTTCCGGGCGCCCATTATCCGTTGCGACTCGACGGTTGCCGCAGTGACCGTGCTTAAGGCCAAGGGCTACCAAGTGGCTGCGCTTGAGGCCGCGGCGACTGCGTCGCTGTTTGAGTTCAAGGCCGCCGACAATTTGGTTTGCGTGCTGGGGGGCGAAAGCGAAGGCATCGGGCGGGAGGTCGCGGCGTTGGCTGACACGCGCCTCTCTATCCCAATGGCAAACGATGTGGAATCGCTAAATGTTGCCGTCACCGCCGCGCTGGTGGCTTTTCATATCAAAAAACCGCCAGCGTGACTGCGAGGGGTGTCTCGCCCTGAGAAGCGGGGCTAGTTACCGCCAGGGGCTGAGGCGTTGCCGTTGGCGACCGCAAGCCAAGCCTGCTGTATCACGTAGGCGCGAATGGCGTCGGTATCTTCCTTGGTGAGGTGCCCGGAGAAAGCGACCATGCCCTGCTTCTCGAGTGCGCCCTCGCGCACCACCTGATCCCAGGCCTGCTCGTTCGCTGAGATCGCCGACCAGCGAAGGTCAGGGATGACGCCGCCACTGACAGCAAACGCACCATGACAGAAGTGGCAGTTCTCCGCGAAGCGCTGCATGCCCAGCTGATGCTGCTCCGGCTCACCAAACATCGGGGATTTGGGCATCGCCACCACCTGATCGGCCAGCGGCGCGGGCATCATCTCGTTACCACCCAACTTGAAGGTAATGACTCGCGCCGGCTCTTTGCCAGCCGCTTCACCATAGGTAAAGCCGGCGATCAAATTGGAGACGCTACCCCAGCCGGAGAGCACGCTGAGGTATTGCTCCCCGTCAATCTCATAGGTCATCGGTGCCGCCGCCGCGTTTCCTACCAACCGCTCGGACCAGAGACGCTCACCGGTCTCAGCGTCGTAGGCGACCAGATCGCCAAATTTGTTGCCCTGAAACACCAGGCCAGCGTCCGTACTCAATACGCCACCATTCAGGGGCAGCGCAAAGGGGACCGCCCAGCGCGGCTCAGCCTTGACCGGGTCCCAGGCCAGTAGCGAGCCACCGTCCATATCAGCCACGGCATCAAGCGTGCCCGCCGGATACTCCACCGGCCACCCCGCGGCCGCGTCGTAGCCAATATTCCAAAACGACTTGCTGTCTTCGACGTTGCGGGTTTTGTCGTAGAAGAAAGGAATCTCGTTGACTGGAATATAGACAAGGCCGGTGTTGGGATTAAACGCCATAGGGTGCCAGTTATGCGCGCCTGTCGGTCCCGGCACCACCGCATACAACGCAAGGTCCACCGCCTCCTCGATCAGCACAGGGCGACCCTTCTCGTCAAATTCACCGGTGGTCCAGTTCTGTGCGGTGAAAGGGGTCGCAGAGATCAGCTCGCCATCCGCCGCATCAAGTACATAGAAGAAACCGTTCTTCGGCGCTTGCATGACCACGCGCCGGTCGGCGCCACCCTCACCTAGGGGCAAATCTGCTAACGTGATCTGTTGCGTCGCGGTGTAGTCCCATCGATCCCGGGGGGTCGTCTGGTAGTGCCAGCGATATTCTCCGGTATCGGCATCGACCGCGAGAATCGACGACAGGAACAGATTGTCACCATCGCTATTCGGGTCGCGGATATCGGGGTTCCAAGGTGACCCGTTACCTACGCCGATCAGGATCTGATCATTGACCGTGTCATAGACAATGGAATCCCATGCGGTACCGCCGCCGCCATCGGTCACCCAGGCTCCATCGTCACCCCAGGTTTCGTTGGCCAACTTGGCAAGGATCGCATCAGAGACGGCGCCGTCGGGCTTCTTTTCGGGGTTGGGCACGGTATAAAAGCGCCACACCAGCTCGCCGGTTTCAACGTCGTACGCGGTGACGTAACCCCGCACACCTAGCTCCCCTCCAGCGTTACCAATGATCACCTTGTCTTTGAAGACACGTGGCGCCCCGGTAATCGTGTAGGGCTTGGTTTGATCTACCGTGACTTCACTCCAAACCACCTCGCCGGTTGCAGCATCTAGCGCCTCGAGACGGCCGTCAAAGACCCCAATGAACACTTTGCCGTTATGCACTGCTACACCCCGATTGACCACGTCGCAGCACCCTTTGGCGGCATCTTCGCCCGAGACCTCAGGGTCGTAAACCCACAGCTCCTCACCGGTCTTGGCGTCCAAGGCATACACCACTGACCACGCGCTCGATACATACATTACCCCGTCAACAACAAGCGGAGTCGCCTCGGCGCCGCGCGGCTTGGCGGTCTCATACACCCACCCCACGCCCAATTCTGGGAGCGTGTCGCGGTTAATCTGTCCGAGGGCTGAGTGACGCTGCTCATCGTAGGTACCGCCGTAGGTCAGCCACATCTCCGGCTCTTTGGCTGCCGCGGCAATGCGATCCGTATCAACCTGCGCAACAGGCACTGTCCCCGGCAGAGCGCCAGACGGCGCAGGCGCGTCGTCAGACTGTCCACCACAGGCCCCCAGCGCAACGGTGACAGCGAAGATAAAAGCGAAACGTGCGATACCGAACATGGCGTTCCCCAGAGTATTTTTCTTGTGAAATCGAGGCGCTAGTGTAGCCAAATCGAGGCCAAATCGCGCCTACCGGAACAAGGTCAGCTCACGCCGAAAACAGCGGCTCTTGGGGCTCAGTCAACCAGTGATCACATCAAGGCGGCTACCAGCCGAACGGCCGACCGCAAGGCACTACTTGGAAAGGAAGGACATGCCGTCTTCAAGGCCGCGCAAGGTCAACGGATACATCTTGCCGTCCATCAGCTGCCGGGTAATGGCAATCGACTGGGTGTATTCCCACTCATCCTCGGGGACCGGATTGATCCAAACGCACTTCTCATAGGTTTCTCTGAGCCTGCGCATCCAAAGCTCACCCGACTCTTCATTCCAGTGCTCGACCGAGCCGCCAGGCTGCATAATTTCATACGGTGACATGGAGGCGTCGCCAACGAACACCACTTTGTAGTCATGGGCGTACTTGTGCATCAGATCCAGCGTGGCCGTGCGCTCATTGAAGCGACGAATATTATTTTTCCAAACGCTCTCGTAAATAAAGTTGTGGAAATAAAAGTACTCAAGGTGCTTGAACTCGGTCCGCGCTGCAGAGAACAACTCTTCACAAACCTTTACGTGGGGGTCCATGGATCCACCGACGTCCAGGAACAGTAAAACTTTCACCGCATTGTGACGCTCTGGCACCATCTTAATGTCCAGCAACCCCGCGTTCCTCGCGGTGGATTTGATCGTGTCGTCAAGATCCAGCTCTTCAGTAGCGCCTGTCCGCGCAAACTTGCGGAGCCGCCGCATCGCGATTTTGATATTGCGGGTGCCCAGCTCAACACCGTCGTCGAGATTCTTAAAGTCGCGGCGGTCCCACACCTTAACGGCGCGCTTGTTTTTACTCTCGCCGCCAACGCGGATGCCTTCCGGGTGATAGCCATCGTTACCAAACGGTGAGGTACCCTCCGTGCCAATCCATTTGTTACCGCCCGAGTGACGCTTTTTCTGTTCTTCTAGGCGCTCCTTAAACTGCTCAATCAATTCTTCAAGGCCGCCAAGGCTCTCTATTTTGGCCTTGTCTTCCTCAGAGAGCTGCTTCATGAACTCAGAGCGCAGCCAGTCATCTGGAATCATCGCTTCGATCACGTCGTCGAGGGCTTCGAGGTCCTGAAAATGCAGTCCGAAAGCGCGATCAAAGCGGTCGTAGTATTTTTCGTCCTTGACCAGAATGGCACGGGATAACGAATAGAAATCATCCATATCGCCAAACGCGAGCCGCTGCTCCATTGCCTCGAGCAGATCAAGGAGCTCCCGAGGCGTCACAGGCACCCCGGTATCTTTCAGCACGTGAAAGAAATTAACGAGCACTTAGCTAGCGGGCCTCGCGCCGATGCATAAACGCCAGTCGCTCAAGCAACTGCACATCCTGCTCGTTTTTCAACAGCGCGCCGTAAAGTGGCGGTATCGCTTTGGTCTGATCACGGTTTTTGAGGATCTCATCAGGTATCTCATCCGCCATCAGTAGCTTCAGCCAGTCAATCAACTCTGAGGTAGAGGGCTTTTTCTTAAGTCCCGGGATCTCACGCAACTCAAAGAAGACCTCCAGCGCTTCCTGCACTAGGCTCTTTTTGATCTTCGGGTAGTGCACGGCAATGATCTCCTTCATCGTCTCCTTGTCGGGGAAATTAATGAAGTGGAAGAAGCAGCGGCGCAAAAAGGCGTCGGGCAGCTCTTTCTCATTGTTGGACGTAATGATGATGATGGGACGGTGCTTTGCCTTGATCGTCTCACCAGTTTCGTAGACGAAGAACTCCATGCGGTCCAACTCGACCAGCAAATCATTTGGGAACTCGATATCGGCCTTGTCGACTTCGTCGATCAGCAACACAACCTGCTCATCTGCGGCAAACGCTTCCCAGAGCTTGCCGCGCTTGATGTACTGCCCGATATCCTCGACCTTGCCATCCCCCAGCTGCGAATCTCTCAGCCGCGATACGGCGTCGTACTCATACAAGCCCTGCTGCGCTTTGGTAGTCGATTTGATGTGCCACTGAATCAGGTCTTTGCCCAGACCGGCGGCCACCTCCTCCGCCAGCATGGTTTTCCCGGTGCCGGGTTCACCCTTTATCAGCAGGGGTCGCTGAAGCGCTACCGAGGCATCAACCGCCATCCGCAGATCGTCTGTCGCGACGTACCGCTCTGTTCCTTCAAACTTCATATTTCCCCGCTCTTGTGTCCGAATTCGTGAAGCCGAGCAGACTAACCGAAGTCCGCAAGACAAACCACTCAGAGGCTGGACCGATCTGCCTGGCTCCGCGCCCACAAAAGGCCAGCGACCGCACCTGCCAGCGCGCCCCCCAACAACAACAGCGCTGGGCTGATCGCGGACTCGAGACCTTCGCCGAACAAGGTATTGAACACCACGATGATGAGTGCGGGCGCCATCGATTGAACATCGGAACCGGGAAAAGCGGGCACTAACAAAACGCCCCCTATCAGCCCTAGTGTCACGCCACCCATAGAGGTGAGCGGCGCGGCAAACCACAGTCTGCGCATCAGAATGATCGCGATGATCGCCGCCGACCAGTAGATCAGCATGGCAGTCAGGTAAGACTGGATAGTCAGCACGGTGTGGGCTCCGTGACATCTGCAGCCGGAGAAGTTTGCGGTGGCATCTGCAAAAAATAACCTTTGGCTACGATCTCTTCCATCACCCGCGTAGCGGTTTGAGCAGCCAGATGCTGCTCTGCTGTCAACGTCAACGACAGTACTTTTTCGGCCGGCATAAAGATCTCCTCCAGACCGTCCGGCCATTCACTGGGAGGAAGACCCTGAGGTAAAAAGAGAAACGTGTCAGGCCTCCGCGCGGTTTTAAAAATCTCCACATCCATAGCGGCGGGGAACGTCATGACGCCATGTCCTCCTTGAGCCACTGCCGAAGAGGCTCGACCACCGTATCCGCTCGCCACCCAGACCAACTGTCAGGCGCTGGCAAACTTGGATTTATCTGCTCACGAATCAGATGCTCCAGATCCGCTTTTGGCATGAGCACTTCTGCCGGAATACCCATGGTGTCGGCAATGTGTTTCAGGTACTCCGCGAGCATTGATACCGATCTACGCTGCTCACTGGCCAGCGGCTTCGGGATGACAACAGAAGACGGGTCCGATCCGGCATCCAACACGCTGACAATGCGCGCGACCAGTTCATCCCCCGCTCGCCGCACCAATCCCTGAGGCATATCCTCTATGGCTGCTAGTGCGCGGACCGATCGAGGCACCGTGCGCGCCACGCCCATGACAACCTTGTCGCTCAATATCCAACTGCGAGGGCGATCTCGATGACGCGCCTCACCCTCACGCCATTCGACCACCTCAGCCAGCACCCTCTGCTGTTCGGGCGGCAGACGATAGGCAGTTTTAAATTTGGCGATGGGAGGCTTACCGCCGGGCCGCAGCCGGGCGCCCTCTTCCAATATCCAGTCCAGGCGATTTAATGCAGTGGCCCGGTTTTGCAACTGCGCGCCCATCGGGTGCAAATAGCTCACGTCCTGCGCAGCATATTGCGCCTGCGCGTCACTCAGCGGCCGCTGCAACCAATCGGACTGGGTTTCGTCCTTCGGCAGATCGATATCAAAAAAATGTGCCACCAACGCCCGATAGCTCTGTCCCGCACCCAGGCCCACCAGGGCGGCCGCTCGCTGCGTGTCAAACAGCGGCGTCGGCAGTACACCAAGCCAATGGGAGAACACCTCCAGATCCTCACTCGCACTGTGAATCAACTTGGTCTGGGAGGGATCGGTCAGAAACTCCCGCAGTGCACTCACATCGTCAAGTCGGAGGGGATCAACCAAATAGGGCTCATCCCCCCAACACACTTGCAGCAATGCCACCTGAGGGAAAAACGTGTCGCGACGCCGAAATTCAGTGTCGACTGCCACCATTGAGTGATGTCGATTGTCGGACAACAGCGATATCAATGCCTCACTGCTCTCGATCAGCGTCCAGCTCACTCGCGTACCACCGTTCTGCCAGTGAGCGCGTGTGCCAACGTATTGGCGTCGGTGTATTCCAACTCGCCGCCCAACGGCACCCCGTGAGCAATACGCGACACAGTTACCGTGGCGGCTCGGGCTCGTTCGCTGATGTAGTAAGCCGTAGCTTCGCCCTCCACCGTTGGATTGGTTGCCAAAATCACCTCAGCAATCTCTCCATCAGCAAACCGCTGACACAGCGCCTCAAGGCCTAATTGCTCGGGCCCAATACCATCAATGGGTGACAAATGTCCCATGAGCACGTAATAGTGGCCCCGGAAGCTGCCACTCTGCTCAATCGCCATCACATCGGCGGGCGCTTCCACGACACACAGCGTCTTCGGGTCTCGTTTGGCATCAGAGCAGATCTCACAGACCTCCAGCTCGGTAAAATTTCGGCAGCGACTACAATTTCTGACCTTAGACAATGCCACCTCGATGGCTTCCGCAATCTGCTGAGCCCCCTCACGGTCCCGTTCCAGCAAATGCAGGGTCATGCGTTGGGCAGACTTGGGTCCCACTCCCGGTAAGTGCCGCAGGCCTTCAATCAGTGCTTCAATGGATGGACTTAACTTCATATTAATCAGACTATTAACGGTCAAATATCAACCAGTAAGCGATTGATAGCACAATCACTCATGCTCGGCTCTCAGCATCGGCGCCATGGCCATCGGGCTCACCATCGGCCACGTTGGGTCGGATACTACCGGGAATGATGTGGCCATCGAAGGCCTCCATTAAGGCGTGCAACGCGGCATCGCTTGAGATGGCCTGCTCAGCAGCGGCAAGACTCGCCGCTGCCAGCGCCGCACGATGATTAGCAGGCGTGCGACCACCGTGTTCGGCCACCACGATTTCTGCGCCGACGGCTTCCCCAAACTGCTGCTTGAGTGCCTGCGCAAGCTGTGCCGGGTGACGCTCATTGAGCAGGGTTGCGTCGCGCTCAGCCAGATGGAACCTCAGGGCTTCTTGGGTCACCTCGCTCAACTCCAGATTCAAAGCGATATTGTGAAGAATGCCGCTGAACTTAAACGCCTCAAAAAGTTCGGGCCAGCTCTGCGTATTGAGTGCCGCCAGGCTCACCTGCCGAGAGAGTTTTCCGTCGGTCTCCCCCTCGTTCGCCACCTGAGCGGGCGCCCGTAAAACATCCGTTTGGGGAGCGGCCGCACCATTCGTCGCGCCGTTCATTGAGGGCGCCTCCCGCCGCTTACTGACTCGCGGATCACTAAAAAGATCCGTGGGCGCTGCAGCATCACCTGCAAGCGACGAAGCCGCCTCGGTAGCGCTCGCCTCGGGTGAAAACGCTGCCGCGGATTCCGTAGCGGTCGATGGCTGGGGTTCGGTCTGCACCAGACTCTCGGTACGAGGGGTGTGTTTTACTTCCGGCGTCATATCGAGAGCCACCGGCGCCACCGGTGGTTCAGGCTTTTTTGCCGGGGAGTCTCCCGCCGCAGGTTGCGGCTGAAAAACCGCTGCGGGTCGAAAAGCAATCATACGCAGCAGAACCATCTCGAGCCCAGCTCGGGCTGATGAGGCGAGATGCACCTCTCTTCGTCCACCAACGGCCATCTGCCAAAACAATTGCGTGTCATCAATCGTGGCCCGCGCGGCGAGCTCGACAATTCGAGCTTGGTCCGGCCAACTGGTGTCCAACGCGTCAGGGACTGTCTGTGCAATCGTCATTTGATGCAGGATGTTACTCAGCTCATCCAGCGTTGAGACAAAGTCGGGCGCGTGCTCGGCTATCTGCGCCACCAATGACAGCACCGCAGCGGGATTTTCATCCAATATGGCGGAAAGGACATCCAGCACTCTGCCACGGTCCACAGTGCCCAGCATTTCGGCCACTTCAAGGCCGACCAACTTGCCCTCACCGTAAGCGATAGCCTGATCAGTCAGACTCAACGCGTCGCGCATGGACCCCTCTGCAGCGCGGGCGATCAACGCCAGCGCCTCAGCGTCTGCATTCACCGACTCAGCGCCCAAAATGTGCTCAAGGTGCGCCACAATTTGTTCGGGCTGCATGTTCTTGAGATTGAATTGCAAACACCGTGACAGTACCGTTGCCGGTAGCTTCTGAGGGTCGGTGGTTGCCAGCAGGAACATCGCATGAGGAGGCGGCTCTTCCAACGTTTTCAACAGGGCGTTGAAGCTGTGGTTAGACAGCATATGCACCTCGTCGATCAAATAAATTTTGTAGCGCGCGTGGGTCGGCGTGTACTGCACGTTTTCTAGCAGCTCGCGAGTGTCCTCAACCTTCGTCTTTGACGCGGCATCGACTTCAATCAAGTCAACCGATCGTCCCTCGGCAATTTCGGCGCAGGCGCCGCATTCGCCGCAGGGTGTCGCAGTCACCCCGGTATCGCAGTTCAGACACTTGGCGAGAATACGGGCAACGGTGGTTTTGCCTACACCCCGCGTACCGGTAAATAGGTAGGCATGGTGGAGTCGCCCTGATTCCAGCGCGTTCACCAGCGCCTGCAGCACGTGCTGCTGCCCTACCATCTCGGTGAAGTTGCCTGGCCGCCATTTTCGGGCGAGAACCTGATGAGACATGTCAGTCCATCCGCATTTAAAGGAGGCGACTCGGACAGCCACACCCCGGCACCCGAATCAGTAACTACCGTTGCTCCCTTCCGGGCCTGGCGGGGTTCATCACTTATCGCTGCGAGGGGACCATCCGAGTCACCACAGAGCCCGCCCAAGGACGGGGCCCGCTAGTGTCGCGAAAACCCTTCAGACACGCAAGCTGACCGGCCAAAACCCTCCCAGCTTAAGAAATGTTAATCAGATTTACATCCAATGTGAATCCAATTAACATTGGGTGCCGTAACAGCCCTCGTTATGACTTTCCGAGACCGATGCTTTGAACCCGAATGTGATTAAATCGCTATGGGCAGTGGCTTTAGCCGTAGGCCTGGCCCTCGGCGCCACAGCGCTGATCAAGGCCAACAAGGTGACAACCACCTCGGTCGAACGCACGCCCATGCCAGTAGCGGCCACGCACTATGGCCGGCAGCCCACTTTTACACGCAACGCCAATTATCTTGGCGTGATTCGGGCGGGCTCTGACAGCGTGATGGGTTTTGAGGTCGGCGGCGTACTCACCAGTCTCACAGCCACCGAGGGCATGCGGGTCTCCCCAGGGGACGTGCTGGCGCAATTAGGCACTGATCGCAGGCAGGCCCGCTTGGATGCCGTCGCCGCTACCTATGAGCGGGTTGTGGCCGAACGGGCCCAAGCCGAAGCGCGGGCGAAGCGCGTAGCGCAGTTGGTCGAGGATGGGTCGGCCTCCGAGCAGGATTACGATGACGCGAGATACTCGGCACAGGCTCTGGCCGCCGCAGAGACTACGGCCGCCGCCCAGCGTCAGTCTGCGCAACTGGAACTGGAAAAAAGTACGTTGCGCGCACCCTACGAGGCCGTGGTGGCAGAGCGACTGGTGCAAACCGGCGCGGTGGTTGCGCCAGGCACGCCAGTGCTTCGATTGGTGACCGCCATGGGCCGAGAGGCGCACGTGGGTGTACCCGCCGATGTGGCGCGAAGACTGGAGCTGGGAAAAACATACTCGATAGGGCTTCAAGGCGAGCAAGTCAGCGCTGAACTGCGCTCCATTCGCGATGACTTGGACCCTGCGACACTGACCGTGGGCGCTGTGTTTGATCTCCCTGCCAGCACCGCAGTAGCAGTAGGCGAATCGGCGGTACTACAGATTGCCGAAACCGTCGATTCTGCGGGGGGTTGGTTGCCTATTTCGGCGCTACTGGAAGCCCCTCGGGGTCTCTGGGACGTACTGACAATCACGCCGGATGCTGACGGCAAAAAGCGTGCGCAGCGAGAGAGTGTCGAAATTCTGTACACCCGCGGTAACCAAGTTTTTGTGCGCGGCACCCTCGCAAACGAGGTGACCGTTGTGGCCTCAGGCTTGCAGCGGATCAGCCCCGGAGATCTCGTAGAGCCCATTTTCGATAACGCCAAACTGAGCACGAAAGCACCGGCACCAGGCTCATGATCGCGAAACTGCTGCACGCCAATACGCGCTATCTGGCACTGGTCATTCTGGCCATTTTGGTAGTGGGCTATACCAGCATGAGCGGTATGGCGCGCAAGGAAGATCCGGCTATCACGCCGTGGTTCGCCTCAGTGCAGATATTTTTCCCAGGGGCGAGTCCCGCTAGAGTCGAGGCGCTGATTACTAAACCAATGGTCGATGCCCTCCGGGAAGAACCGGACGTGATGGAGGTGGACGGCACCTCCGCCTCGGGTGTGTCAATGATTTTCGTCGAGGTCGACTACAAAGCACCCCCAG
>CALKHC010000041.1 GCA_938091425.1 uncultured Luminiphilus sp.
GCGGCGGCATAGGGCGCCAGCTGCCATTGGAAGAGCAGGGCAATGACCACCAGTTGCGGCAGCAGCATGAACACGCATGCGACCCTGGCTGCCTGCTCGCGGCCCAATTGAGCAGGGAGCGAGCGAATGCCCATCTGCAGGTCGCCTTCGACACTTTTGAAGTCATTGAGGGTCATGATGCCGTGAGCTCCAATGCTGTAGAGCAGGGCGATGGTCAGAATCGGCACGGGGGGCAGGTCACCGCCCAGCACAATAGCCGCACCGGTAATCCAGGCCAACCCCTCATAGCTGAGCGCCACAGCACTATTGCCCCACCAGCCATTCAGTTTCAATCGCAAAGGGGGGGCGCTGTAAGCCCAGGCCAAGAGCAGTCCGATAAAGGTGGCGGCAGCGACCCAGGGTCCCAGCATCAGCGCCCAGCTTTGTGCGACCAGTGTCCAGAACATGGCGAACCAGAGCGCCACATTACCCGGCACCCGCCCCGAAGGAATGGGGCGATGGGGTTCGTTGAGTGCATCGACGTCTCGGTCATACCAGTCGTTGACTACCTGACTGGCGCCACACACTAGAGGGCCGGTCAGCGCGATGCCAGCGAGGAGTGCCCAGCTGCTGATTCCTGTGTCAGGGCCGGCAGAAACCCACCCGCACAGAAACGCCCACATGGGGGGAAACCACGTGATCGGTTTGAGGAGTTCAAGCAGTGCGCCCGGTGACGCCCTGCCAACTGCTACGCTGACCGGGGCAGACTGATCCATGACGCCATGTTGGCCGCCGGGTGGAACGATGTCAATTTTAATTTACAGAAAGGCTGTCAATTAAAGGCGCAGCAATCTTTCAGTCGACGGTGTCTTCAGAGTCGCCGATATCGAATCGACGCAGTTTGGTATACAGGCTCTGACGGCTAAGGCCCAACAATTCAGCCGCTGCTGCGCGATTGTCTTGAGTCAGTTTCAGCGCCGCTTCAATGCAGAGCGCCTCGATCACATCGGTTGATTCCCGGACCAGTTGTTTGAGGGGCACTCGCCCGACCCGTCCTGTGATCTGCTCGATCGACCTCGGTAAGTGCACCTCGGTACTCTCTTCGGTACCGATGCGGCGGCTTACGTCCCGAATAAACATCAGAATTAGAGGTCTCCCCGAGCGCTCAATTTGTACTGCGGAGAGTTCAATATCTAATCGTGTACCGAGCTCAGTCCTTAAAACGGAGCTGAACAGCTGCAGGGGCCGATCTGGGTGAATGTTGCTGAGTAAAACGTCCAGATCGACGATGGACCGACCCAGCCAACGGTCCGCCCGGCGCCCAGTCGCTTGTTGCGCATCTTGAATGCATGCCATGTCGAGGTAAGCGGCATTGGCGGCAATAACGGCACCGTTTTGGTCGGTGACCAGTATGCCGTCGGGCGAAGTTTCAAAGCTGTCCCCCTCCAGTCCGAGGTCGGATTGGCTTTCCGATATCGACGCGAGACGGATCAAAAGGCGAGTTTCGTTGCCCTGTCTGAGGCAGGTCACGCCGATGGCGAGGGTGTCTTTGTCAGTGGTGGTGATCTGCCCCTGCACAACGGCCGTGGTGCTTCGGGCCTCTCTTTGCAGCTCGGTTAGCACTCGGGTGCTGTCGTTATCAAGACCCACAGGGAACACGCGCCCCACCAGTGCGCCCTCCTCGAGGTTAAGTAGGTTGGCGGCCACACTATTGGCCTCAAGGACTCTGCCGGAGAGATCGTCTACGACCAAAAAGCCCTCAGCGACCATTTCCAGCATGCGCCGATAGCGCGCTTCGAGGCGGCGATTGCTCCAGTAATCTTGTTCTAAAGTGCGCTGCGCGTTCACCAGTTGTTGCCGCAGGTTAGTTTCCCCTCTGAGGTCTACGCAGGCGAGCTCCGCGGTGTTGTCATCGGTGTTGGCACATAACCAGCAGGTCATCGGGACAGGCGCCTCGTCAGACCCAGCTATCACTGCGACATCCATCCGATGCGCGGTGCCAGGCTCTCTCAGCGCTGCGGAGAGAGCATCAGCTGCGACAATTTTGTCCGACTCTCGCAACAGCTCCAGCAAGGGTCGCCCAATCATGGCGTCACGAGAGAGGTGGCGCAGCAGTCCGCTACTTGCATCAACGGCTTGAACACCCCCGGTTTCGTTTAATGTCAGGCGGAGATCAGCGAGGCTGGCCAGCAATATTTCGAGGTTATTTTGATTGGAACTTGACACTTTCGAGGCCTCCCGATGGCTGACGTGTCTTGTTAGATTGACACATCGGGTCTGAAGTGAGGGAGTCTCGCATACCTATAGCGTCAAAAAAACCCCTAACAGCCACGTTTTTGTTACTGCCAGATGAGCGTCTAAGTGTCTAAATATTCTAAGTTTAAATTTGTAAAAAAGGTTTGACACTCACGGGGCGTAACTCTACTCTGATTCTAATAATAAATGCTGTAGCGCCTGCTACGGCTGGAGGTTTGCATGGGCGCGGATCAGTCGATGATCAATCGGCAAAAGCAGACGTTATACACTCCCGCAGAGCGAGCACGTCGCGATGTGACGGGCTGGACCTTGGTGCAAGGTATTTTGGCACCGCTTCAGTTTTTGGCTTTTGCCATCAGCCTTTGTCTGGTCATTAACTTTCTCCTAAACGATGTCGGCTTTGCTGCGGCGACGATTTCGGTCGTCATTAAGACATCCTTGCTCTACGCCATCATGGTGACCGGCGCCATCTGGGAAAAAGTGGTGTTTGGTCGTTACCTGTTTGCGCCCGCGTTTTTCTGGGAAGACGTGGTCAGCATGCTGGTCATGGGGCTGCATACCGCTTATGTCGTCATGTGGTTGGCGGGTTGGGGAACACCCACTGAGCAAATGTGGGTCGCGCTTGCTGCTTATGCCAGCTATGTCGTTAATGCATTGCAATTTTTGCTGAAATTCCAGGCTGCTAAACAAACCGCTACCGTCAATCTGGGCTCATCGGCCACGGTCATGGGTACACACGGGGCACTTGAATCGTGAGTCAGGTGATTGCCCGAGCCGATTCTGCGGCACTCCCCGAGGTCACGACTGAACGAGGTGAGCGGGCCGTCTTTTGTGGACTCACCTCGATCATTTGGCTGCATCGCCGAATTCAGGATGCGTTTTTCCTCGTTGTGGGTTCTCGTACCTGTGCGCACTTACTGCAGTCAGCTGCTGGTGTCATGATTTTTGCGGAGCCTCGTTTTGCCACGGCGATCCTCGGTGAGCGTGATCTGGCTGGCATGGCAGATTGTCATGAAGAGCTTGATCGTGTGGTGTCCGAACTGTTGGCGCGCAGGCCCGACATTCGGCGACTCTTTCTAGTGGGGTCCTGCCCGTCGGAGGTCATCAAGCTGGATCTCGCCAATGCTGCCGCGCGCTTGCAAGGAGTGCACGACAACCGACTCAGAATTTCTGCCTTCAGCGGCTCGGGTATCGAGACAACCTTTACCCAGGGCGAGGACCAATGTCTTGCAAGCATGGTCCCCGATTTGCCGGTGGCGCCCGAAGGTAGCCAGCGCCTGATGGTAGTGGGCACACTCGCCGATATTATCGAGGAGCAGTTCCGGCGGCATTTCGCGCAGATCGGGATTACCGATGTGGACTTTTTTCCGGCAGCGCGAGCGGACGATTTGCCGCCGGTAGGTCCGGGTACCCGCGTGTTGCTGGCTCAACCCTATTTGAGTGATACCGTCTCGGCGTTGTGCAAGCGGGGTGCGAAGTTGGTGTCCGCGCCTTATCCGCTAGGCGTTGAGGGCACGCTCGCTTGGTTTCAGGCGGCCGGTGCCGAGTGGGGTGTCGAGGCTGACTCCGTCGGAGAGGCGCTTGCCATTCCGATCGCGCGCGCCCAGAAGTCGCTCGCCAAAGTTCGTGAATCTCTCCAAGACCGCACCATTCACTTCCTGCCTGACTCACAGTTGGAAATGCCTCTCGCGCGGTTTCTGCGTGATGAGTGTGGGATGTCACTGATGGAGGTCGCGACGCCTTATTTAGATCAGACGCTGATGGCGGAGGAGATGTTGCGATTGGGTCCTGCTGTTTCATTGGTAGAAGGATCGGATCTTGATTCTGCGCTTGCTCGTGTCAGACACAATCGCCCTGATCTGACAGTTTGCGGTATGGGCATTGCGAATCCACTGGAGGCTGAGGGTCTCCGTACCAAATGGTCCATTGAGCTCATCTTCACGCCGATTCAGGGTTTTGATCAGGTAGCCGACCTCGCAGGTCTCTTTGCCAGGCCGCTATTGAGAGAACGCCAACTGGAGGTCGGCTCATGGAGCTGACGCTTTGGACCTATGAGGGGCCGCCCCACGTCGGCGCAATTCGCATCGCCGCTTCCATGCGCGATGTGCATTTGGTTCTGCACGCACCTCAGGGCGATACCTATGCGGATCTGTTGTTCACCATGATCGAGCGAGAGAATCGCCGGCCGCCAGTGACCTGGACGACCTTTCAGGCGCGGGATCTCGGTAGTTCCACAGCGGAGATGGTCATTGAGACACTCAAGGGTGCGTGTGAGCGTTATCAACCTCAGGTGCTGCTCGTGGCGGAATCCTGGACCGGGGAATTAATTCAGGATCAACCCGGCGCACTCGCCAAGGGTGCTGGGCTGAGTGCGCCGGTTATTCCCATTGAGAGGGCGGCGTATACCCGCAAAGAAAACTGGGGTGCGAGCGAGACCTTTTATCAGTTGGTCCGGGGCTTGTTGACTGGGC
>CALKHC010000042.1 GCA_938091425.1 uncultured Luminiphilus sp.
CGAGATCGCACAGAAGATCTACACCCCGGCGGTGCACCCGCGTGAGCCTTACGCCACTTCGCGTCAGCTCCGCATGAGCCCCTTCTACGAGCGCGAAGTCGCCCTTGGCGGTTACTTTATGGAAGTAGCAGGCTGGGAGCGGGCTTATGGCTATGCGGCTAACGAAGAGACACTGCTGGCCAAGTACCGCGATCAGGTGCCGACCCGTGAAGCCGAGTGGGACAACCGCCACTTCTGGGAAGTCTCTAACGCTGAGCACCTCGCGCTGAGCGACGGTGTGGGCATGATCAACCTTTCGCACTTCGCCATCTTTGACGTGGTGGGTGCCGAAGCGGAGACGCTACTCGAGTTTTGCTCGGTAGCCAAAGTCGGTACCGATACGCCGGTGGGAAAGGGTGTTTACACCCACTTCCTCGACAGCGCGGGTGGTATTCACTCGGATCTCACAATTGTGCGCCTGGCTGAGAACAGCTTCCGTGTGATCTGTGGCGGTGACACCGGTCACCGCGACTACGTGTGGATGAAGCGCATGGTCGACAAGATGGGCCTCACGCAGGTGGAGTTCGTGGATCAGACCGAGCAGATCGCCACACTGGGTCTGTGGGGCCCTGAAGCGCGGGCAACGCTACAAAAGCTGATGGACGACCCCGACAGCGTCTCGCACGAGAACTTCCCTTACGCGACCGCAAAAGAGATCACCGTGCAGGGCACCACCATCTGGGCGTTCCGCATCTCCTACGTGGGCGAGCAGGGTTGGGAGCTTTACTTCCCCTTCGGCGAGGGCCTCGCGCTGTGGGATGCGCTGTTTGAGCTCGGCGTGACGCCGGTGGGGATCGAGACCTACGCCAACAGTCGACGCTTGGAGAAGAGCCTGCGCTTGCAGAACGACGACCTCGAGATCGACTACAACCTCTACGAGGCGGGTCTGTCGCGACCCAAGGTGAAGGCGGCAGACTTTCACGGTAAAGAAGCTTATGTCTCGCAGCGCGAGCTGCCCGAGCAGGCGGCTTATCTCTGCACCTTCGTGTTGGAAGACACCACCGACGACAAGGGCGTGGTGCGCTACCCCGTGGGGCATTGGCCGTTACTTGACCCCGAATCCAAGGCAGTCATCATGGACTCCCACGGACGTCGCTCCTACACCACCAGTGTGGCCTTCGGTCCGTCGCTGGGGCAGAACATCGCGATGGGCTATCTGCCCGCAGATCGCGCCAAAGAGGGTGACTCGGTGCTCATGGAGTACTTCGGGTGCTACTTCCCGGCGAAAATCGTGTCGGTAGGCTACCGGGCCTTGCTCGACCCGGACAACGAACGGGTACGCAGCTAAATTGAGAACGGGGGCTCATGCCCCCGTTTTTTTTATCCCGTCGGCAGGCAGTCCACTCGGTCGTAGGTCAGGCGACTGACCACGTCTCCTGTGGGTTCCCGATAGCCGTAGAGCAGTTTAGTTCTCGCCTCGATACTACCGAGCAATGCGTTGCCTAGCTTGATCGCCGATTCACCGCGGGCGGCGCTATAGTCGGTCAGATAATTCAGCGCCAAGTCGGCTTTGCCCGCCGCAAATAACGTGTCGGCGATATCCACCACGGTCTCTTGCTCGCGGATCAAGGCATCCTCGAAAGCCATCAGTGCTTCGGTCACCTCGGGCAGGAATTGTTCGGGGTGGTCGCAGGTGAAGTACATCAGACGTTTGAAAGTTCTGCCGGCAAATTCTGTGGCCTCCTGTATCTGCCAGTCCCGGGTAATAAAGCCTGCGTCCTCGCCCTTGGTGAGGTACCGATGCTTGCCAAACTGTGGTGCGATGCGCTGCACGCCAATCCGGTAGGGAACAAAGGGCGCTGTGACCGAGCCAGTCGGCGCAATCCACAGCAGATTCATTGCCGGTCGACTATTAGGTTTGAGTGCCGCCACCTGTCCGTAGCCCGTAGAGTCTTTTGAAATTCGCGGGTCTCTCACCGCCTGCATCATCGATCGGAGATCGATGGGGGCCGCCGCACGCAGCTCGGCCTCCATGGCGCTCCGCGGGTACCGCTCTTCGTTGACGCCATAGACCAGCGTGACGTTAAAGCTTTCATCACGCGTGGAGTCAAACCAGCCCTGCTCGATCGCAAACTCGACAAAGTTGGGCGAGCCCATAAAGTCGGCATGCTCAGCGAAATCTAGCGGAATATCGTGAATATAGCCGGGGTAGGACATGCGGATGTCATCTGGGCCCAAGCGTTCCGCTATCCACAGGCCCTGACCGCCGGCGAAGTTGAGTAACACCCAGCCCTCGTTTTCGTCAGCGAACATATGCGAGTTGCCGCCATACGTGGAGTAGCCGTGCTGATTGATCAAGTCACCGATGATTTCAACGGCTTCTCGCGCGGTGCGCGCCCGTTCCATCGCAATGCGGGAGAGGTCACTGTATTGCGGCCCCGTCTGCGGATTGGGGGTCATCTCGACAAGTTCAGGCCGAGACGGCGACCAGACATCACGCGCAGCGACGTTGTGCTCATTCAGCCCCCCATTGGTCAGCGGTGGGGGGAAACCCTCGTACTCGGAGTAATTCATGGTCAGGTAGCGGTAGGTCTCTGCTGCCTGCGGGATCTCCATGAATTTGCCGGGCATAAAGGCAGCGTCGGTCACGCCGACGGTCACTGTGTCACCTCTGGCGTGGGTTTTGGCAGGCACTACCTCCAGCCAATGACTCGATACCTCGTCTCCCGAACCGCCAATCATCACGCTGCCGTCCACGGTAAGGTTTTTGCCGACATAGATCGCGTAGCTGGACCAGGCGGGCAGGGCGATAAGCCAACACATTAGTCCACAGATCAGAGCACGGTTGTTCATAGACAGCTTTGCCTAGGCAGTCGTTGAGGAGAGCATCACTCTGGGATGAATCGGAAAACGATGCAATAGGTGCCTCGCATTCCGGCGTGGGTGCGACAGGCGCGGCCTGTCATTGTCCGAAGCCGCACGCGCCCGCGGCAGCGCAAGGAACTCGCTGTCTGAGCGCGCGCTCCACACTTTGTGCAAAAAGTGTCGTATTTGGGCAAGTGATGTCGCTTTCGCCGGAATCTTCGGCCAGAATAGCGACTTGCAGAGCCCATAACCCGCTGAGCGAAGCGGGCGGGCGGAGAGCCTACGACAGGACGAGAACGTGGATACGTTGGGTAGCGTCAAAAAACAGGGCACGCAGCGGGTGGGATTCCTGCTCATGGACCAGTTCACGCTGGTGTCACTGTCCAGCGCTATTGACCCGCTCCGCGTGGCCAATTCACTGTCTGATACTGAGCTTTATCGCTGGCGCTTGATTGGCGCCGGAGAGGAGGAGCAAGTTTCCAGTGACGGTGTTCGCGTCAAGCTCGATCACACCCTGACTGAGGAGGTTGAACTCGATCTGGTCATTGTGGTGGGCGGCATCGATATCGAGCAGAGCGTGACCAAGGCGGACCTCAGCTGGTTACGTAAACAGGCGCAACGAGGGGCGCAAATAGGTGCTCTGTGCACCGGTTCCTATGTGCTGGCGAGCGCGGGCCTGCTCAATGGCTATGAGTGCAGTGCGCATTGGGATTGTTTGACGCTGTTGACCGAGCAGTTTCCCGGCATCGACTTTAATTCGCATCTGTACACCATTGATCGAGACCGTTTGACGTGTACCGGTGGCACTGTTCCGCTCCACATGATGCTCGCCATGTTAGCCAAACGGCATCCACAGTCTCTGGTCGATGGTGTGGCAGACATGCTGGTCTGCGAGCGACATCGGAGCGATGCAGAGATGCAGGTGATCCCGATGTGGTCCCGCAAGGTCGAGGTGCAGCCTAAGCTCAAGGAAGTACTGCAGTTAATGGACGCCAACCTAGAGGAGCCACTGCCACTGCAGGATCTTGCCGATTACGTGCAGCTATCGCGTCGTCAGCTTGAGCGTCTTTTCCTCAAGCATTTGCACAGCACGCCCTCTCGGTACTACTTGAAGCTCCGACTTGACCGCGCTCGTCGCTTGCTCAAGCAGACTTCGCGCTCGATCGTAGAGATCACTTCAATGTGCGGGTTTGTATCGACTACTCACTTCAGCCGTTGCTATCGCAAGTACATGGGGGTCTCACCCAAGAGCGATCGTGCGCAAGGCGTGCCTGAGGCATATCAGATTTTCGAGTCAGAGCTGCCGCCCGAGGGCGCAGAGCTGGTCGGCTAGTCGAAGTGTCTGCTTAGGGTTTCAGCAGTATTGAGACAGCACGCATCGATTCGGCCGCTAGATTCAGAACCCTTTTAGCAGTATCAACAAGCTGCAGGCAGCAATCGTCAAACTCTGGAAAGCCTTCTGCTCTGCGTTCGATTGCTAGCGGCAATTTGACCCGGATATGGGTGGTGAACAGCGGTCAATGCTGAAAACCGTCAGAGGGGTTTGTTAATAATCCAGTAGCGCAAAATGCAAGTTAATTTGCATAATGCAATTACTCGGGGACCTGACTGGGTAGTAAACCGACGTCAATGTCCCATTGGAACACGGATGTTCTAAAAGGCTCCGCCTCCTCAAGGCGAGATGAACAAGGATCGTTCAACATGACAATTGCCCAGTTTCTCCCTTCTCGCAAGCGGATAGACCGAATCGTTCGGCGAACAGACGCTACCGAACCTCCTGCAGAAAAATTTGCTGAAAAGACCATGTCTCGAGCGTTTCGGCTGGAGACTCTGGAGCCTCGCCTGTTGCTCTCCGCTGACCCCATGTTGGGTGAGATGGCTCGATGGATTGAGGACCGAACCGGGGAAGATGCAGATGCATTGGCGGCCATTGTCCAGGAGATGACCCTGCTGGAAAGGGTCGACAACAGGATGCCGTCGGCGGCTAGTGTCCCAGAGTTTACACAGCCAACGATTTCCTGGGCTGGACCATGGAGTGCAGCAAACCTTAACTCTGGCAACTCAGCTGACGGTATGGGCGTCGAGCTTGAGCAATTGTCGTTTGAAGTGATCGCTGATCAATATCGCCGGATGGATAGCAATGCCGGTGAGTCGGTTGATGGCATGAGCGTCGAGCTTGAGCAGGTGTCGTCTGAAGTGATTGCTGATCAATATCTCCGGATGGCTAGCACCGCTGGTGATGCTATGGAGCGCGCAGATTCGCATTCCCTTGGGGCCGAGGCGGAGCATTCAGGACACCACCACCTGACTGTTGAAGAGACTGCTACCAGACCGACTGAGGCACCAGTCGAGGTGACTGAGGAGCAAGTCGATAGCATCTGGCAAGAGGTTAAGAAATTATTTGAAGGCCTTGGTTTTTCCGCCGATCAGCTAAATTTCGAAGTTAACTTGGATGATTTTGAAACCCTCGACCCCCCGGTTGGA
>CALKHC010000043.1 GCA_938091425.1 uncultured Luminiphilus sp.
TCCCTGGATCTCACCGGAGAAAGTCATTCCTGCGTTCGATTAAAGGGGTCAGCACCTCCGCCCACGCCTCCGATCTCATATTGTCTGAGTGGGTTGCCCTATCGACTGTTGCTACCCCGAATTAAAGCGCCGCTCGCGTACGTGAACGGGTTGCGGGCCGGGCCCGTATAACTCTCCACTGACCCTCAATAAAAAAGGCGGAAGCAGCGATGTCAAAACATCAGCTAGGCGGCGATTACCCCGAGGCGACTGAGAAACTTGATCGGAGTGTGCTGGGCTTCTTCAGCGCGGCCGAACGTATTCTATTGGTCATCATCAGTCTGCTTACCATGTTGGCAGTAGCGCTGGAGCTCACATCCTTTTTTGACGCTGGTCGTGTCCGGCTTGCTGACCTACTGCTACTGTTTATCTATCTTGAGGTCATTGGTATGGCGTATGCGTATTACGCCACCCACAGTGTGCCCGTTACGCTGCCAGTGCTGATCGCCATTACGGGCATCACTCGACTGATCATCCTCCAGGGCAAGGAAGCCGAACCCAGCAAACTGCTGTTTGAGGCGGGTGCCGTGCTACTGCTGGCGGTGGCTTTGGCAATTTTGAGCTGGGCGTCACAGCGCTCCCCTTCACTTAACTCCAGCGACAATCTGGACCCCTGAGCGCTCGACCCTGATCAACCTGCCAGGGCTTACACGTATCGGGCTGCCCTCATGCTGCGGTGCTAACATCGCGCTATGACGATGCACCCTCTGCTCGCTGAATTGACGGGCTCTGATCTCGCGATCGCCTGGGCGCCACTCGAGGCGCTATCAGGTACTGCTCATCCTGAAGAGTGGGAAGACATTGCCGCCGCAGCGCCTGCACGCCAACAGGAATTTGCGGCGGGTCGGCTGCTCGCGCGCAAACTGGCCGAGGCGCTGGGTCTGCCGCCAGCGCCGCTGCGCCGCGCTAAGGACCGAGCCCCGATATGGCCGGCTGATCGCACGGGCAGCCTCTCTCACTGCGATACGCTCTGTGCCGCCGCCGTTGGCAGGCGGGGCGCAATCCAGTCGATCGGTGTCGACGTCGAAACCATCGGCCGCGTAGAGCACAAGCTCTGGCCAACCCTTTTCACTGAAAAAGAGGTGGATTACTTCAACTCTATTGCGCCAGAGAGGGTTGCTGTTGAAACAACTCTGTTCTTCAGCGCAAAGGAGACCTTCTACAAGTGTCAGTATCCTCTCACTCAGGAATGGGTAGGCTTTCAGGACGTCGAAGTCGCCCGAACCAACGAGCGTCTGTTGGCCATCGCCCCGACATCTGGAGCCCGGCGGTCATGGCACGAGGCTGCCATCCATACCGCTGAGATCAACGGCTCGCACGTCGCAACGGTCATGCTGCTAACCACCTGAGACTCTGCGCGGCCCCGTTAGAACAGACTGTGCTCACCCCGCTCGGGCATTGCGCGCTCACCTGACGCCAGCCCCGCGTAAAACGCTTGCAACGTGTCGCCACCAAATTCAGGGGTGGCCTCGGCGTCATAACGCTCGGTAACCGCATCCCAGCACAGCATCGACTCAGTGGCGTAAAACTTTGCAATGCGCAGAAACTCCATGCGATCTCTCATGCGTTGGGACACCAGCGCCAGCGGACTGATCAGCCAACGGATCCAGTCAAACATCTCGGGTGGCAGGGATGTGGTGCGAAAAGGCTGGCCCAGCGTCTCGCACAGCAAGCGCCCCTGATCCTGAGGGGTGAGTGCCGGTCCAGGGCCGCCAATGGGCAGCACCGCAGTATTCATTGGCGGTAACGCCAGCTTCGACACCATGAACGTTGCCAGATCCCGATCAGAGATGGGCTTGCAGGCGGTGAGGTTGCCGCTGCTGAATAACAGAAAGGGTTTGCCTGCGCGTACCCGCTCGACCTGCCCCACCAACGAGCGAAAAAAAGCGGTGGCGCGGATAATGGTTGCGGGCACCGAAGATTCAGCCAGCAACGCCTCGAATTTCAGCTTCTCGCGCTGAAACGCGAGCCTGGGTATCTGCACGCAAATAGCGGAGAGCAGCACAAAGTGACAGGCTGACAGACGCTCAGCGTGCTCAAGTAGCTTCCGATTGGCCTCAAATTCCACCTGCCGCGCATCGCGGGGCGCGCCGCTTCGGCTCGCCAGACAGGAGATCACCGCGTCCACTGGCGGCACCTGCTGGTCCCAGTCCGCATCGTCTGTCAGTGAGACTTCGATCCGGGTCACGGGATCTTGGGCGTCCACCGCGAGTTGGCGTCCGGGTCTCACCAGCGCCACTACCTCGTGACCTTGAGCCATCAACTCGCGCAGCACTGCCTGCCCGATATAGCCTGTTGCGCCTGCCAGCAGTACCCGCATCACTCGCACCTATCTTCCATCTGCCCACCCTAGGGGGGCCGCTGGTTACGGTCAATGTCGGCCGCACGGGTCGGTAATCACCCTGCGTTTTCGCTAGAGTGCCCTTCCTCAGTATCGAGCCCCCGTAAGGCACGCTGACCCATCAAAACCACCATCAAGACTCAGGCCCAATATGACTGATCTGACACCCTTGCCGCTTGTCACTGCCGAAGCAGCATCCGCAATCGATTCCGCCTCGACTGACATCCAGATTGACCTCAGTGCCGCCGACCACTCGCGCATTATCGAGATGGCCTGGGAGGATCGCACCCCCTTTGAGGCCATTGAGCGTCTGTACGGGCTACCCGAGGCGGCAGTGATTCGGCTGATGCGCCGGTCACTGAAACCGAAGGCGTTCAAAAACTGGCGCCAGCGTGTTTCAGGCCGCGTGACCAAACATGGCGCACGTCGAGACCCGGCGGTATCACGCGGGTACTGCGCAACCCAATACAAGCAACGCTCTAAGTAGGTTCACCATGGAAACCCTTGCGCTATACGTCGTCGCCGCCACATTGGGCGCCATGCTGTTCTTCGCTGTGGGCGTAGCACCCACCGTTTTTCAGGCGCTTCCAATCGAACAAGCCGGCCTGTTCCTCCGTAAACTCTTTCCGCGTTACTACTTTGCGTTGATTGTGGGCTCTGGCGTGGCGGGCTGCTTATGGATCAGCAGCGCGCCCTTAGCGGCCTCAGTCTGCTGGCTAATTGCGCTATCAACTCTCTGGGTTCGGCAACGATTGGTGCCCCACATCAACCAGCTGCGCGACGCCGAGCTCGCCGGTGATGCCGCGGCCGGTGCGCGCTTTGCCACACTGCATCGTGTGTCGGTCATCATCAATATGGTTCAATTGCTGGCGTTGGTCGCTCTACTACTCAAGTACTGAGGTTACCTCGCCATGAATCCGGAGCTGTTGTGGGTGTTTATCCCCACGATTGCCGCCATTTCGCTCACCCCCGGCATGTGTATGACACTGGCCTTCACGCTGGGCCTTTCACAGGGCTACCAGCGCACGCTGTGGATGATGGGGGGTGAATTAGCGGGCGTGACAACGGTGGTATCGACCTGCGTACTGCTGCTCGCCTGGATCCAGTCACTATCTGAGACGTATTTCGCCGTGCTAGCGTTGGTGGGTGGCAGCTACCTGTTGTGGTTTGCTTACCGGTTGTGGACACAACCCGCCCGCTTCTCAAGCGGCGACGATCAACCACACTTGTCGGCCAGTGCGTTGCTTCTCTTGGGGTACGTGACGGCGGTGGTGAACCCGAAAGGTTGGGGGTTCATGATTGCCCTACTCCCGGGCTTTATGTCCCTCGACTATTCAACGCCGCAACAATTGGTTGCGTTTCTGGCCGTGATGTTGCCCTCGGAGTTTCTCTCAATGACGCTCTATGCCACGGGCGGGAGTGGTCTGAGGCGATTCCTCAGCACCGAGCGGCACCTCGCTAACCTGAACAAGGTTGCGGCAGGACTGATGGTGCTGGTTGCCGCGTTGATGCTCTTCAAGATCTGAGCATCATTGGCGCGAGTGATCAGATGCCTGGCGCCCAGCTGGCGTGAAAACCAAACGGCACTCGCTGCGGCA
>CALKHC010000044.1 GCA_938091425.1 uncultured Luminiphilus sp.
CACGGGTGCCGGAAGAGGGCATTTACCGCGGCCAATGCACGGAGTTGTGCGGTGCCTACCATGGCTTCATGCCCGTTGTAGTGCACGCCGTATCGAGAGACGAATTTGATGCATGGATGGCCGCCAAGCGAGGTGCGGCCGTAGCGCAGACAGAGCTGGCCATGCAAACCCTATCGGTTGATGACCTGATGGATCAGGGTAAAGCAGTTTACGAAAGCGCCTGTCTTGCCTGTCATGGAGCACAAGGTCAGGGCGGCATCGGCAACGCCATTGCCGGGAGTGCTGTTGTGATGGGGGACCTCTCCAGCCATATGGCCGTGGTTGCCAAAGGTGTTTCAGGCACTGCGATGCAGGCTTTTGGTGGTCAGCTGAACGATGTCGAAATGGCCGCGGTGCTGACCTACCAGCGCAACGCATTTGGAAACAACACGGGCGATGTCGTCCAGCCCGGTGATGTCACCGGCATGAAGAACGGTTAAGGGGCAAAACGATGGGTGATCATCATCACGGACCGGCTCAGGGCATTTCGCGCTGGCTGTTTACCACTAACCACAAGGACATCGGCACGATGTATCTGTGGTTTTCCTTTGCCATGTTTTTGCTCGGCGGTTTTTTCGCGATGGTCATTCGCGCAGAGTTGTTCCAGCCCGGCATGCAGCTGGTGGAGCCAGGCTTTTTTAATCAGATGACCACATTGCACGGACTGGTCATGGTGTTTGGGGCCATCATGCCGTCCTTTGTAGGGCTGGCGAATTGGCTGATACCGATGATGATCGGCGCTCCGGATATGGCGCTGCCTCGCATGAACAACTGGAGCTTCTGGATCCTGCCCCCGGCCTTTCTGATGCTGGCTTCGACGCTCTTTATGGAGGGCGGCGCACCGGCCTTCGGTTGGACGTTCTACGCGCCGTTATCGACCACTTACGCTGCGCCCTCGGTCACCTTCTTTATTTTTGCGATCCACATTCTGGGCGTGTCCTCCATCATGGGGTCGATCAACATTATCGCCACAGTGATGAACATGCGCGCGCCGGGCATGACCTACATGAAGATGCCTCTGTTTGTGTGGACTTGGCTGATTACTGCGTTCCTGCTGGTTGCTGTGATGCCGGTATTGGCGGGCGCAGTTACCATGATGTTGATGGACATCCATTTTGGAACCAGCTTCTTCAGCGCCGCTGGAGGTGGTGATCCCGTATTGTTCCAGCACATTTTCTGGTTCTTTGGTCATCCTGAGGTCTACATCATTATCCTGCCGGCTTTTGGTGTGGTGTCGCAGATCATTCCAGCGTTCTCCAGAAAGCCACTGTTTGGCTATGCCTCAATGGTCTATGCCACGGCGTCGATTGCCTTCTTGTCGTTCATCGTTTGGGCTCATCACATGTACACGGTGGGTATGCCCATCGCGGGTGAGCTGTTCTTTATGTACGCCACCATGCTGATTGCTGTTCCCACTGGTGTGAAGGTCTTCAACTGGATATCCACGATGTGGCGAGGAGCCTTGAGCTTTGAGACCCCCATGCTGTTTTGCATCGGCTTTCTCATTTTGTTCACGCTTGGTGGCTTTACCGGCCTGATGCTGTCGATTGCTCCGGCTGACTTCCAGTATCACGACACCTACTTTGTGGTGGCGCACTTCCACTACGTGATGGTGGCGGGTGCTGTCTTTTCCATGACCGCGGCGGTGTACTACTGGCTGCCCAAGTGGTGTGGCCGTATGTATAGCGAGGCCATGGGAAAGACCCATTTCTGGATCTCATTTATTGGCTTCAATATCACGTTCTTCCCCCAGCATTTTGTTGGGCTTGCGGGGATGCCAAGGCGTATCCCGGACTATGCGCTGCAGTTCGCCGACTTCAACATGATGTCATCCATCGGTGCATTTATTTATGGCGCCTCTCAGCTGCTCTTTCTTTATAACGTCATCGCGACCATCGTGGCGGGCAAGCCTGTGAGTGATGAGAAAGTTTGGGATGGTGCAGAGGGGCTCGAATGGACGGTGCCCACGCCCGCGCCCTATCACACCTTTGAAGAGCCGCCAGCGGTGCCCAAGCCCGCGGGCACTATCTAGCGTGCCACCGGACGAGTCGGGAGAGTGAGATGAGCAGTTTGCGGTTCAGCCGTGTGCCGGCCATCGACACAGCATTGAAACTGGTGGCAGTTGCTGTCGCCATGTTTGCCTTTGTTTTCGTCGTGATGGTGCCTCTCTATAACGTGCTCTGTGACGCGCTCGGCATCAACGGTAAGACCGCTAGTCAGGCCTACACTGCTGTCCCTGCGGCAATCGATGAAAGCCGGGAGGTCACGGTGCAGTTTGTGGCGATTAACAACGATGGTATGCCGTGGTCTTTTTCCCCTGATATACGCATGATGCGGGTCAATCCCGGCGCGGCGAACGGCGTGGTATTTCATGCCGTTAATCCGACTGACGCCGACATGGTGGCGCAGGCCATCCCCAGCATCTCGCCGAGTCGCGCCGCGGCCTACTTCCACAAAACCGAATGCTTTTGTTTTGACCAGCAGATGCTCGATGGTCAGGCAGGCACAGAGATGCCGCTGCAGTTCATTGTGGACCAAGATTTGCCTGTGGATATTCACACCATCACACTTTCATACACATTGTTCGATGTCACCGGCACGGTGACCGACGGATTAGCGTCGCGCTAGTACTCGATCGAGGAGAGACTTATGGCCAATTCATCATCAGCTTCAGCCGGCCACGAAAAATATTATGTGCCCGAGTCCTCGAGTCTGGCGGTTAGAGCCACCATTGGACTGATCCTGTCGGTGTTTGGTGCGGCTATGGTGCTGAACGATATGACTTTTGGCGGCGCAGAGGAATCCAGCACTTCAGTGTGGGTGCTGACGGTGGGTTTGGTGTTTTTCATTTTTACTCTTGCCAGTTGGTTTGGCACGGCGATCAGGGAAAACCTCGCGGGGATGAACAGCGCTCAGCTGCACCAGAGCTATGTGCTGGGTATGTTTTGGTTCATCTTCTCAGAGGTCATGTTTTTCGCCGCGTTTTTCGGCACATTGCTATACGTCAGGCAGTTCGTGGGCCCTTGGCTAGCGGGTGAGGGAGAGGGTGGCCGAATGAACGGGTTGTTGTGGCCCGGCTTTGAATTCGCCTGGCCTCCGGTGACAACACCTCAGGAGATCGTTGGTGGCGTCGACTCGCAGGTGATTGCCAATAACGGGGCGTTTGTCTCTCAAGAAAAATCTATGGCGCCGGCTGACGCCCACGCTTGGTACGCTTGGCTGCCGATGTGGAACACTCTGATCCTTTTGTCATCAAGCGCAACCGTTCATGTCGCGCACACCGCTATTCTGGCCGACAACCGCAAAAAGTTTAATCGCTGGCTCGGCATTACCGTTGGTCTTGCTGTGATTTTCCTTGGCCTGCAGGCGGCGGAGTATTACGAAGCGTATGTGCTCTATGGATTGACGCTGAATTCGGGTATTTACGGCTCCACCTTCTTTATGCTGACCGGGTTTCACGGCTTCCATGTGGCAATGGGTATGACCATGTTGCTGATCCAGCTAGTGCGATCTGTGAGGAGGGAGCACTTCACTGCGACTGAACACTTTGGCTTCGAAGCCTCCAGCTGGTATTGGCATTTTGTCGACGTGGTCTGGGTGTTTCTGTTCCTGTTTGTTTATATCTTGTGAGCGGTGCAGGACACCCCAAGGGGCGCTTCGGCGCCCCTTTTCGTTGGTGACCTGTGAAATAAACGGCACTGAGATTGTGGCTGTTGAAATAGAAGCTGCCACGCTAGAGGGTTCTGAGGTAGAACGCCGCGGTCCGGCTGCAAAGCGATGTTGAGCCGATCGCTGACAAGACTGGGTTGGGACGTGGGCCTAGTCTTGAATGGTGGCTTGTCCGGGAGTGCTTGGGCCGGGATCCCACGGGTTTTGTTGCCCGAGCTGGCCCGTTATGACACCGTAGAGAATCACCAAAAGCAGGCATGCGCCGAGGCCCAGACGAACGCCCAGCGAGGTGAACAGACGCTTTTTATCCGGGTTGCCCTGATCGGACATCAGAAAGACCAGACCCGAGGCGAGACTGGCGACAAGCGCTATCATGAGCAGCACGATGAGGGTTTTGAGCATGATGGCGATCCTTATGGCTCCGCCTTGCGAATAGTCGGAAAGCGGATGAAACACGAGTCGAAAAGATATGCAGTTTAACCGAAGCCTGGGCCCGCTCCGTATCGGCGGTGACATCCGTGCCGTATTGGCCGGCGTCATCCTGTTCGGTCTGCTAGTGAACCTCGGATTTTGGCAGTTGGGCCGTGCGGGCGAGAAGACGGCCTTAGAGTCGCGCTGGGAAGCGCGCGCGGCCATGCCGGCAGTAGCACCCGAGGCGTTGCTGCCTGAGGCGCCATCAATCGAGACAGCCGGAGCCCTCGCTGACCGACAGGTGCGGTGGCAGGCGTCTTTTACGGCTAATGACTACTTGTTGCTGGACAATCGACTGCATCGCGGCCGGGTCGGGTATCACGTGATTGCATTGGCTGACTCGGACAGCGGTCTCGTCCCTCTGAATTTGGGCTGGTTGGCGGGAGACCCGTCCCGCAGAACGACGCCGATACCCACCCTCCCAGAAGGAAGCGTGGTCATAGAAGGGCGGATTTATGTGCCCAGTGGCACTCCCATCATGATGCAAAAGCCCGAGCCGCCCGCCCGACTGCCGGCGACGGTGCAGACTCTTTACTGGGATGACTGGCAGCGTTCGCTGGAAGCCCTCTCAGGCCGCACCGTGTTCCCCTTTGAGGTCAGAATACGGCCGGATTCGCCCCACGCATTGGTGGCGGAGTGGGCTGTGGTCAATCAATCACCCTCGCAGCACATTGGCTATGCGGTGCAGTGGTTTGCGATGGCAGCAGTGCTGTTCATCATAGGGCTGTTGCGCCTGACCAACCTGAGGTCCCTTCTCAGCGGGAAACGCATTGATGACTGATACCGTGGTGCCCTCGCAGCGTCGCCGTGCGCGACTGGTGCTCATTCTGATTGCCGGCATTCCGTTGAGCATGATGCTCGGTGCGACCGCGCTATGGTGGGCGGTAGAGCAAGGACATGTCGATGTGGTGAGCAGTGTGGGCACGGCGAACCACGGGGAACTGCTTGACCCGCCGCGCTCTATGAGTGATGTCGTCTTTCAGCACGAGGGTGTTGCCAAGACGCTGTGGCAGGACCTGCCAGTGAAGTGGCAGTTGCTGGTCGTACAGCGCGGGGATACCTGCGATGAGATTTGCCAGCAACAGTTTTATCAGACCCGGCAAATCCATCTTGCGCTGGGCAAGGATTTCAATCGTGTTGGCAGGGTGGTCCTGAGTGACACCGCCCCCAAAGCCGTCACGATCACAGCTGAGCAAGAGCAGGCTGGCTCGGCTGTCAGTCTGTCAGATTGGCTTGCCCGCGAGCACGTTGGCATGACCGCGTTAACCGTGGCATCGGAGCGGCTGAGCGAGCTCGCGCCAGAGGTGCTAGCGTCCCCGGCTCAATGGTATGTGGTCGATCCGGCAGGCTGGATGATGATGCGGGTCTCGGACGACCTCTACTACAAAGACGTGATTTCCGATCTCCGCTTTCTGCTGAAACACTCGGGAGGCTGAGCCGCGATGTCCGAGTCCACAAAGCGTGGTGTGCGCCTGACGATTGTCGGGGTGCTGCTGTTTATGACGGTGGTGGTTGCCAGCTTTATTCACCGCATTGGTGAGCCGCGGATTATGAGCGTGGCGGAAACCCGGGCCAACGGTCTGTTTCTTTTTGATACCCCGAGGGCGTTGGGCGAGTTTTCGCTGGTTGATCACAACGCCGAACCTTTCACTCACAGTGCTGTGGTTGGCTACTGGACGCTGGTTTTTTTTGGCTTCACGCACTGTCCCGATATCTGTCCGACCACGATGGCGGAGCTCGCCGAGCTCAAGGCGCAGTTGGCTGATACAGAGGCGCGAGACGTCCGCGTCGTGATGGTGTCTGTCGACCCCGCCCGCGACACACCCCAGCGTCTGGGGGAGTATGTACCGTATTTTCATCCCGATTTTTTGGGTGTCACGGGGGAGTTTGCGGACATCCTCAGCTTTGCGCAGCGGCTCAATGCCCCCTTTCGTAAGGTCAGCGAACCAGAGGGCGCCTACCAGATGGAACACAGCGCCAACGTCATGTTGATTAATCCCCGTGGTGACTACCATGGATTTTTTCGCGCCCCGCTCGACATCCCCAAAATGCGGGTAACCTTACGCTCTACGCAGCACGTGTGGGAGCACTGACCTCATGGCAAACCGGCTCATTCTGGTAGACGGATCGTCGTACCTGTTTCGCGCTTATCACGCACTGCCTGCGCTCACGAACTCGAAAGGCCTGAACACGGGCGCTGCCAAAGGGGTGATCGGTATGATCCGCAAGCTGGTAGCCGATTACGAAGGCGATCAGGTGGTCGTGATATTCGATGCCAAGGGGCCCACCTTTCGCAATGATATTTACCCGGAGTACAAGGCGAATCGCCCGCCGATGCCCGATGAGTTGCGCGAGCAGATTGAGCCGATCCACGAGACCATTCGCGCCATGGGCTTGCCACTCATTTGCATTGGTGGTGTCGAGGCAGACGACGTCATTGGAACGTTGTCAGTGCAGGCAGCGAGTATTGGGCGAGAGGTGGTGATATCAACCGGTGACAAGGATATGGCACAACTTGTTAACGACCACGTCACTCTTATCAACACGATGAACAATACAACCATGGATCACGAGGGTGTCGTCGACAAGTTCGGCGTACCGCCCGCGCTGATCATTGATCTATTGGCTTTGATGGGCGACAAGGTCGACAACATTCCCGGTGTGGCCGGAGTTGGCGAGAAAACGGCGACAGCATTATTGCAGCACCTCGGCGGGATTGACGCGATTTACGAACAGCTCGATGCCGTGGTGGATTTGCCCATACGGGGCGCCAAAAGTCTCGCAGCTAAACTGGAAGGCGCCCGGGGTGACGCTGCGCTGAGTTATGAGCTCGCCACCATTAAGACCGACTGTGATTTGGGGCTGGTGGAGGGAGATCTTGATTCGAGTCCGCCGGATAACAATGCCTTGCTTGCGCTGTTTCGGGAGCTTGAGTTCAAAACTTGGCTGGAGTCGTTACTGCAGGGGGATGGGTTAGCCGCTGCGGGTGTGGTCGCCGCAGACAATGCCGTGGAGGCTACGGAGATTGAGCCTGCCACCGCCGCGGTTGAGGTCACCACAGTCTTTGAGCAGGCGGTTTTCGATGACTGGCTCGCCAGACTCGAGGCGGCCGAGCTCTTTGCCTTTGATACCGAGACGACGAGCCTCGACTATATGGTTGCGGAAGTCGTCGGCGTGTCGTTTGCCGTCGAGCCGGGCGCCGCAGCCTATGTGCCCCTGGCGCACGACTATCCGGGCGCGCCGGATCAACTGGATCGCGATGCAGTGCTCGAAGCACTTCGGCCACTACTGGAGAACGCGCAGACCGCTAAGGTGGGCCAGCACCTGAAATACGACGCCAACGTACTGGCTAATCACGGCATTACGCTGCGCGGCATTCATGACGACACGATGCTGGAGTCCTACATACTGGATGCGGCGGGCAGCCGACACGACCTAGACACCTTGGTGCTCAAATACCTGGGCCAGCGGACGATTCATTTTGAAGACATCGCGGGCAAAGGCGCCAAGCAATTGACTTTCAACCAGGTGCCGATAGAACAGGCTGCGCCTTACGCCGCCGAGGACGCTGAGGTCACGCTCCGGTTGCATAAGATGTTGTCGGAAAAACTCACTCAGGAGCCCTCGCTTGCCACGCTCTACCGGGAGCTGGAGATGCCGTTGGTTCCGGTGCTGTCCCGCATTGAACGCAACGGCGCACTGGTCTGCCGGGATACGCTTGCGGCACACAGTCAGGAGTTAGGGGGGCGCATTCTGTCGCTGGAAGCTAAGGCGCATGAGCTGGCGGGCGGGCCGTTTAATCTCGGCTCACCCAAGCAACTCGGAGAGATCCTGTTTAACCAGCTGGAGCTGCCGGTGTTGCGCAAGACGCCCAAGGGTGCGCCCTCGACGGCGGAGGAGGTACTCGCGGAGTTGGCACTGGATTACCCATTGCCGGCGGTGCTGATGGAGTACCGCAGCCTCAGCAAGCTGAAGTCAACTTACACCGACAAGCTGCCGGAGATGATCGATTTGCGAACCGGCCGAGTGCACACTTCCTACCACCAGGCAGTGACCGCTACTGGACGCCTGTCCTCCTCAGACCCCAACCTCCAAAACATCCCGATTCGCACCGAGGAGGGTAGGCGTATCCGCCAAGCCTTCATCGCTGCTCCCGGATGCAAAATTGTCGCTGCTGATTACTCACAGATCGAGCTGCGCATCATGGCGCACCTTTCGCAGGACAAGGGCCTGCTCACTGCATTTGCCAATGAGCTGGATGTGCATAGCGCTACTGCTGCCGAGGTTTTCGGGGTCGAAATTGACGAGGTCTCCGGGGACCAGCGCCGCAAGGCCAAGGCGATCAATTTCGGTCTGATCTACGGCATGTCGGCCTTTGGTTTGGCTAAGCAGCTGGGTCTGGGCAGGAACGAGGCGCAGGAGTACATCGATCTGTACTTCGCCCGCTACCCCGGGGTGGCGGATTACATGGCGCGGACTCGCGAGCTCGCCCACAAGACCGGGTATGTGGAAACACTGAAGGGGCGTCGACTGTACTTGCCAGAGATCAATGCCCGGAATCGACAGCGGCAGCAAGCCGCTGAGCGTACGGCGATCAACGCGCCTATGCAGGGCACGGCGGCGGATATGATCAAGATGGCCATGTTGGCGGTTGATGAATGGCTGGCAGGCTCAACAATCGATGCACGGATGATCATGCAGGTGCACGACGAACTGGTATTCGAGGTTGAGGCGGGAGCGGTGGACGAGCTTCGCGAGACGGTAGGGCGTTTGATGTCAGAAGTCGGTGTGCTCGACGTGCCGTTGCTGGTAGAGGCGGGCACAGGCGATAACTGGGATGAGGCCCACTGACTGGTTTCACTTTGCTTCGTGAGGTTCTGGCAGTTGATCCATGACGGATTCGTCAGTGAGCCAGCGGTTGATCTGTTTTCCCAGTTCGTCGACGCCCTGGCGCTTTAAAGACGAAAAACACTGCACGCTGACTAGCTCGGCGTGGGGGGCAAGCTCGCCCCGAACGGACAGCAGCGTATTCTGCGCCGGCCCACGTTTCAGTTTGTCCGCTTTGGTGAGCAATATATGCACCGGCATGCTGGCGGTGACGGCCCACCCCAGCATCTGTTTATCCGGATCAGTCAGCGGGTGCCGGATATCCATCAGCATCACCAGCCCGCGCAGGCTTTCCCGGTATTGCAGATAGCGCTCCAGCTGCTGATTCCACTTTTTTTTGACCGCCAGCGGCACTTTGGCGAAACCATAGCCCGGCAGGTCGACCAGCCTCTGGCTGTCGGTTAGGGCAAAAAAATTGATGAGTTGCGTCCGGCCGGGGGTGCGCGAAGTCCGCGCCAGTTTCCCTTGCTCGGTTAAGGTGTTGATTGCGCTCGATTTCCCAGAATTGGATCTGCCCGCGAATGCCACCTCCCAGCCAAGATCGGGCGGCGCGTTTTCAACCGCGCTGGCGCTCTGCAAAAAGGCGGCCTGGCGGAAATTCACGGGGCTGGGGGCGGCGTTAATGTCGGTCATTTTGCGATTTGTGCCAAGACGCGGAACGTCTATAATGCCACGCTCTTTGGGGCATCGTGCCCGAAATACCTGAGTGATTTTTGAGAATGTGCGTCACGCGTGACGTCGTTAAGCCTGACTCAACGGACGCGCGCTCCTCTCAGAGTGTGCTGGCCTCCGGCAAGTCGGGCAGCGCAAAAGAAAGACGAAAGACGAAAGACGAAAGATAAAGACATCAGAGGGTCTGACCATGAGAACGAATGCATTTATCCGCTCCACTGCTATCCGGGCTGCGGCGATCGCTGCACTAGCCGCTGCGCCGACAGTGCTTGCGGGTGACCCCCCCGCCCAGTACGCGGCCTCCTGTGGTGCCTGCCATGCCGTGGGTGTAGCAGGTGCACCGGCGACGGGCGACGTAGAGGCCTGGGCGCCGCGCATGGAAAAGGGCATGGAGGCTTTGGTTGCCTCTGTTCGTAACGGCCTCAATGCCATGCCTCCCGGCGGTCTTTGCAACAGCTGCAGCGATGAAGACTTCGCTGCGCTAATCACTTACATGGCCACGGCGCAGTAAGGCGCTTTAGGTCCAGCGGGCCAATGCAGCCCGCTCGATAACGGCCTGACGCAGGCCAAGCCATTTTCGATGGGTGTTCCTATGTATCCTTCTCTCTTTAAAGTGACGCTTCTGGCCGTAACAATGGTCATTGGAGCCCATACCTATGCCGCCGGTGACGCCGAAGCAGGGCAAGCCAAGGCTGCCACCTGTGTGGCTTGTCATGGCATGGACGGCAACAGCGCTGTGCCGACGTTTCCCAAACTGGCAGGGCTCGGCCACAAGTATCTGCTTAAGCAAATGCAGGATATCCGCGATGGTCGTCGTCCGGTCGCGCTGATGGCGGGGCAGGTCGACAACATGACCGATCAAGATCTGTCTGATATCGCGGCGTTCTACGATGCTCAGCCCCGTACCGGTGGTATGGCAGATCCCGATAAGGTGGCTTTGGGTCGCAAGGTTTACCTTGCTGGCATCGCCGAGCGACAAGTGCCGGCTTGTTCCGGCTGCCATAGCCCGACAGGAAATGGTAACGGGCCGGCTGGTTACCCGGCGCTGGGCGGTCAGCATGCGGACTATATCGCGGCCCAGTTGAAGATGTTCCGAAAGGGTTACGAAGATCCGACCGGGCGCACCAACGGGGGCGGCGCCAAAATTATGCGGACCACGGCTTTCCGCATGAGCGATATGGAGATTGAGGCTGTCGCGAGCTATATTGCGGGTCTACAGCCTACCCCTTAATGCCGTTGGGGCAGGGCGCCCCGACATTGACCCCGGTTGTGTTCCAGGGAGGGAGGAAAACATGACAGGTATCCGCCAAACGATTGCCACGCTGGTGCTGTCTCTCACCGCCTTTGTCGGCTGGGCAACAGCGCCTGCTGCCGCAGCCGAGGACCGGTGGGTGGAAGGCCAGCACTATCAGACACTGACGCCACCGGTTGCCGTGGGTCGCGGTAGCGACGTCGTGGTCACCGAGTTCTTCTGGTACGGCTGCGGCCACTGTTACACCTTTGAGCCGATGCTCACCGCATGGGGCAAGCAGTTGCCCGACGGGGCTGTCATGCAGCCCTCGCCAGCTGTGTGGAATGATCCCATGCGCATGCACGCCAAGGCCTATTACATTTCAGAAGTGCTGGGCGTAAAGGAGGCGCTGCATCCAGTCATTTTTGACGCAATGCATGTTCAGCGGAAGCGTTTGGTGTCCCGGCTCGAGCTGCGCGACCTGTTTGAGGACAATGGTGTGGATCCTGCGCAGTTCGATAAGGCGTTTGATTCGTTTGGCGTCGATTCGCAGGTTCGACAGGCCGACGCGCGGGCCCGCTCCGCAAAAATTTCAGGCACCCCCTCTTTGATGGTGGCGGGCAAGTACCTGATTGAGACCCGCGCTGCGGGCAGTCAAACCAACATGTTGGAAATCGCCCGCTTCCTGGTCGACAAGGAATTGGCCGCGCGCTGATTACTCCTCTGGCACGGACACCGCTGTCCGTGTCACCACTCTTCTTAACTCAAAGCTTGAATGCACGCCGGCAACCCCGGGGATCCGGGTGAGCTTGCCCAATAAGAACTGTTCGTAGTGCGCCATATCGCGCACCACCGCTTTAAGCAGGTAGTCGGCACTCTGCCCTGTTACCACGCAACAATCGACCACTTCCGGCAGTGACAGTACCGTCTCTTCAAATGCCTCAAACCGATCCGGCGTGTGCCGGTCCATGGTGACACTGATGTGGGCGGTCAAATTCAGGCCCAACTTCTTAGGGTCGACCATCGCGGCTTGGTGGGTAATGACACCCTCTGTCATAAGCCGTTTGACGCGACGGGCGCAGGGTGTGGCGGACAGGCCCACCCGTTCGGCCAGCTCGAGATTGCTGAGACCGGCGTCTTCCTGCAAAACCCGCAGAATGCGGCGGTCGAGCCTGTCCAGCAGTGGTGGTGAATTATCCATATAAATGCCTAAGCGTAGTGAAAAAATACATTTAAAAACTATCTAATAGCATAAAGCGCTATTTAGGTGGCAAATATCACGGTTTTTGGTGATTATCTCCTGATGCTCGCCGGTACACTACGCGTCCTCAAACAAGATCAGGATAGTGCCGTGGAAAGCGCCCGATTTGATCACCGCAAGTACCGCGCGTTTCAGCCGCTTGCCAAACCCGACCGTCGCTGGCCGGATAACATCATTCAGGTCGCACCCCAGTGGTGCTCTGTCGATTTGCGAGACGGCAATCAGGCTCTAGTTGAGCCCATGAATGCGGAGCAAAAGCTGCGATTGTGGGAGCTACTGGTCTCGATCGGCTTTAAGCAGATTGAGGTCGGCTTTCCCTCGGCTTCAAGCCATGACTTTGCTTTTCTGCGCAAGCTGATCGAAGAGCAGCGCATCCCCGATGATGTCACTGTGCAGGTACTGGTTCAGGCGCGAGCTGACCTGATTGAAAAAACCTTTACCGCGCTCGATGGCGTGAAGCGGGCCGTGGTGCACTTTTATAACAGCACTTCGACCGTGCAGAGGGAATATGTATTCGGTCTTGATCGGGACGGTATTCGTGATATTGCGGTGAATGGCGCCCGCTTGATTAAAGAAGCCGCGGATGCCCGCCCTGAGACGGAGTGGGTATTTGAGTACAGCCCCGAGAGCTTTACCGGCACTGAGATGGACTTCGCCGTGTCGGTTTGCGATGCGGTTAATGAGGTGCTGGTCCCCACCCCTGTTCGCCCAGTGATTATCAATTTGCCCGCCACTGTGGAAATGAGCACGCCAAACATTTATGCAGATCAGATCGAATGGTTCTGTGATCACGTTAAGAATCGTGAGTCGCTGATCATTTCTCTGCATACCCACAACGATCGGGGGTGTGCGGTCGCCGCCGCCGAGCTCGGCGTGATGGCTGGTGCGGACCGGGTGGAAGGCACGCTATTGGGTAACGGTGAGCGCACGGGCAATATGGACATCATGACCATGGCGATGAATCTTTATAGCCAAGGCGTAGACCCCATGCTTGATTTCACCCACATGGATGAGATTTGTACGGTGGCCCGGGAGTGCACGCAGTTGCCTGTTCATCCACGCCATCCGTACGCAGGAGAGCTCGTATTCACCGCCTTTTCCGGCAGTCATCAAGACGCCATCCATAAGTGCTTGTCCAAGCGTGACGCTGATGACACCTGGGACGTTGCCTATTTACCGATTGATCCTGCCGACATTGGTCGCACGTATCAGGAAGTGATTCGAATCAATAGTCAGTCGGGCAAAGGCGGTGTCGCGCATGTGCTGCGTCGAGATTACGGACTAGAACTGCCGCGCTGGCTCCAAGTTGATTTCAGTACCGCTGTACAAGGCTTGGCGGAGGACAGCGAAGCTGAGGTCTCCAGCGAAGATATTTTTGCACTGTTCAGTGAGACTTATTTGAGCACTGCGGACCGGTGGCAGTTAGGCAATTACCAGCTTTCAAGGCAGGATGAGTCCGATGGGCTTGAGGTCACGCTGCATGGACCTCAGGGAGAGGTGACGTTGACTGGCCAGGGTAGTGGGGTCGTCGACGCTTTTGTGCAGGCCATGGAGTCATTCACTGGTCGACACATCGTAGTGGTTGAGTACTCTGAGCACACGCTGGGCCAGAGTGCCGATGCGGAGGCAGTGTGTTACGTACAACTCAATATCGATGGCGAACGCCCCTGTGGTGTCGGCCGCAGCCACGATATCGTACAGGCATCGCTGGCAGCCATTCTTTCCGCGCTCGATGGGCGCGGGCAGGTGCTCGCCCACGCCGCCTAGTTAAGATTTTGGTCCGCCGCTTAGCGCGCAGGCCTTGGCTGTCCTCTGCGATCATGCAGTGCCCGATCACACGCTGCGCTGCGACTGATCGGCGGTCACTCGACCGCAGTCTTCTCCCGCGCCTGACTAGAGGCTTGGCGTGGTGCCTCATTTTGCTCACGTTGAGCAGCTGCTCGGCTACCCAGTTTATCTACAATCGGGTCGATATCCTCGTGCGCTGGTATCTGGATGACTACGTGTCATTGGATCGCGAGCAGCAGGCCCTTTTTGACGTTCGATTGGAGGCTTTGCTCGATTGGCACAGGCGCGAAGAGTTACCCGCCTATGTGGTCTTGCTCGACGATGCGCTGACCATCCTCAATGAGGGTGTGCCGCTTGATGATACCCGCGTTATGGCAGACCGAATCGAGGAGGCGGCGATTCGGTTTCAGGATCCTTTTCTAGAGCTGTTGCTCAGCACGGGAGAGGACCTCAGTGCTGATCAGCGGCAGGAGTTTGTGAATGTCTTGCTGTCCAAGCAGGAGGAGTTCGAGGAAGACCGGCTAGCGCGCAGCGACGCAGAGTACCGAGAAGATCTTGAGGCGCGGTTTGAGAAGCAATTAAGCCGGTACCTCGGGTCACTCACCGCGGAACAGACGAATCGCGTCACGGCGGGCGTGGCAGAAATGACCCGCCTCGATCGATTTTGGCTCGAGGACCGACGGGTTTGGATAGCTGAGTTGTCTTTGATCTTGCTAGACGCTCAACCCGACTGGCCAGATCACGTACGTGCTCTGATAGCAGGGCGCGATGATGCCCTGTTGCCTGCCTACCGCGAGGGCATCGATCACAATGGCGAGGTCATTCTGCAGTTGTCACGAGACGTGTTGATCGCACGGACTGACAAGCAGGATCGGAAATTACGCAACCGCCTGCAGTCTTTGCGCGATGATCTGGCCGCCCTCGCAATGCCAAATGTAGAGACGGTCAACCCTTGATGAGGGATTGATCGCGGATCGCGCCCTTATCTGCACTGGTCACCATGCTCGCGTAGACCTTGAGCGCCGTCGATACCTGACGGGGGCGATCTGTTGCGGGTTGCCAGGGGCGAGGGCTTTGGTTCATGGCCTCTCGCCGACTTGCCAGCGTGGCGTCATCCACCAGCACGTTGATCGTCCGCGCGGGGATATTAATTTCGATCGGGTCGCCCGGCTCAATCAGGCCAATCGTGCCACCTGCGGCGGCTTCGGGCGAGACATGTCCAATGGATAGCCCGGAAGTGCCACCGGAGAAGCGGCCATCGGTAATCAATGCGCAGGCCTTCCCAAGCCCTTTCGATTTGAGGTAGCTAGTGGGGTAGAGCATTTCCTGCATGCCTGGCCCACCACGGGGTCCTTCGTAGCGGACAATCACCACATCCCCCGCCTGCACACGGTCTTCAAGAATGTCAGCGACCGCCGCCTCTTGGCTGTCACAAATATGGGCAGGCCCGGTGAATTCCAGCGACTCGTCGTCTACTCCGGCGGTTTTGACCACGCAACCCAGCTCGGCAAGGTTGCCAAACAACACGGCCAGTCCGCCTTCCTGTGAGTAGGCGTGCGCCATGTCCCTCACGCAACCGCCTTCGCGGTCCGTGTCGAGGCTGGGCCAACGGAGCTCCTGACTGAACGCCTGCTGAGTAGGAATGCCCGCAGGGCCCGCGGCGTAGAGGGTGCGAACATCCTCCGCCTCGGTCTGCATGATATCCCAGTGGGTCAGCGCATCGCCTAGACTGGCGCTGTGGACGGTCGGGCAGTCCAGATGGAGCAAGTCTCCTCGCGCAAGCTCACCAAGGATGGCCATCACCCCGCCGGCCCGGTGCACGTCTTCCATGTGATAGAGGGGGGTGCTCGGCGCGACCTTGCACAGCTGTGGAATTTTACGAGACAGCGCATCGATCGCAGCCATGTCGAAGTCCACCCCGGCCTCCTGCGCCGCGGCGAGCAAGTGTAAGATGGTGTTGGTCGATCCGCCCATGGCGACATCAAGAGTCATGGCGTTCTCAAACGCACGTCGGCTGGCGATCTCGCGGGGCAGTGCCGTGGTGTCGTCCTGCTCGTACCAGCGACGCGCTAAGTCCACGATTAGACGGCCCGCGCGTAAAAACAGTTGCTCACGATCTGCATGAGTCGCCAGCAGCGACCCGTTGCCGGGCAAACTGAGCCCCAAAGCCTCGGTCAGGCAATTCATTGAGTTGGCGGTGAACATGCCGGAGCACGAGCCACAGGTTGGACAGGCCGAGCGCTCGTAGGCTTCTACCGTGGCATCGTCGGCGTTGGAGTCTGCGGCGATTACCATGGCGTCAACCAGGTCCAGCTTGTGCTCAGATAGCGCGGTTTTGCCCGCTTCCATTGGCCCACCCGAGACAAATACGACCGGTATATTGAGCCGCATGGCAGCGTTCAACATGCCGGGGGTGATCTTGTCACAATTGGAAATACAGACCATGGCATCCGCGCAGTGCGCGTTAACCATGTACTCAACAGAGTCGGCAATCAGATCCCTGGACGGCAGGCTGTAGAGCATGCCGTCGTGACCCATGGCAATGCCATCGTCCACTGCGATGGTGTTGAACTCTTTGGCGACGCCGCCCGCGGCTTCGATTTCACGCGCGACCAACTGCCCGAGGTCTTTGAGGTGCACGTGGCCGGGCACGAACTGGGTGAACGAATTCACCACCGCGATGATGGGCTTCTCAAAGTCCTCATCCTGCATGCCGGTCGCACGCCACAAGGCTCGGGCGCCTGCCATATTGCGCCCGGCGGTTGAGGTGCGAGATCGATATTGGGGCATCGAATTCTCCGGATGGTGAGTGGAACGGGCCGCTAGCTTACCATTGGCGCCTGTCGAGTTCAGACCGCTCGTCGCAGCATCGCTGCGTTGCGCTGCCAGTTGTATAGCCGCTGCTTCCCGACGGGCAATTCATCTAGGTTCGCGGTCTCGAAGCCTTGCTCCAAAAACCAGTGCGTGCTCTGCGTGGTAAGCACAAAGACATGCTTGAGTGAGTGTGCCTTGGCCTCTGCGATCAGTTCATCTAGAAGCTGCCGGGCGCGGCCTGCGCCACGATAGTCAGGATGTGTTGCGACACAGGCGATCTCTCCCACACCCTCTTCTTCATAGGGGTAAAGTGCGGCGCAGGCCAGCACGCGGCCGTCTCGCTCAAGAATGGAAAAATAACCGATCTCTTCTTCGAGGCGTTCGCGGGACCGCTTGACCAACGCGCCACTATCTTCGAGCGGTCGAATCAACTCAACGATACTGGCAATGTCATTGATGTCCGCGGCCCTGGCCTGCTCGTAAGGGTTTTGTGCGATTAATGTGCCCGAGCCATCGTGAGTGAATAGCTCCTCAAGCAGCGTGCCTTCGCGCTGGTAGCTGAGCAAGTGACTTCGAGCGACGCCATCGGTACAGGATCGGCAGGCGCTGTCACGCAGGCGCCGCTGCTCCGCATCATTAATGTCGAGTGCCCATGCGGAGTCAATCGTGCATTGGCGAATGAGTTCTCCGTCAGCGGTGTGCAGGCCCGGATGGCGGTCCAGAAAAATCAACTTGTCAGCGCCAATAGCCACGGCCACTTTTTCAGCGACTTCGCTGGCGCTGACACTGAAAATCTCCCCCGCTGGCGAGTAGCCGAGCGGGGACAGCAGCGCGATCGCATCCTGATCTAGGATGCCACGTACCCCCTCGGCATCGACTCGGCGGACTGTTCCACTGTGGAGATAGTCGACGCCGTCGTGAATGCCAATGGGCTTCGCTGTCACCACATTGCCGCCCAAAATTCTGAGGCGGGCGCCAGTCAGTGGGGTATTGGGTAGCCCCATCGAGAGCTGTTGCTCCAGCTGCACCCGCTGTCGCGCCGCCGTCTCGATAGCGACTGCCAGAGAGAGGTCATCGGTAATGCGGATGCCGTCATGGAACTGCGCCGGCTGATCGGTCGGCAGTGCTGCATCGATGGCATCCCGGGTTGCGTGAATCAGTACTAGCTTGATGCCCAAAGAGTGAAGCAGCGCCAAGTCGTGGATCAGGGTCGTATGCCCCGCCGATTCCAGCGCCCCATTGCCCAGATAAACCACAAAGGTGCGCCCACGGTGTGCCTTGATATAGGGACCCGTGTGGCGAAACCAGGCAATGTGATGCGCTGTGTCAGTCATGGTATCTGCTGGTGTTAATGGTGAAAGGCCACCTTGAGGTGGCCTTTCAGGGACGCGCATCCTACCGAGTCTTCAAGTTGCGAGAAAGGGTAAAAATCTTCATGTCAGGCCCTGGTGACACCGGTGGCGGGGTCTGCCCCTTGCCGATAGGCTAGTGTTAATGACTGGACGGATAAGGCCGCGAGATGTCACAGGATCTGGATAGGCCCGTGTGGATGGCGGGTCGCCTTGATGAGACCATCACGCGCCTGACAACGCGCATTGGCGACGCTGGCTATGCCGCACTCACCGAGGCCGTAAAGTCAGCGGGTCAGTGGCGCACCTTCCAAGAGCTCCTCGCCTGCAGCGACTTTTTTGGTGAGCAGGTAGCGCGCCAGCACGAGTGGCTGTGCGGCGTGCTGGCTGATGGGGCCCTGTTAGAAAGTCGTGATTGGGTGGCTCAAGACTGGGACCGGGCGCTGTCTGCGCTGCTTCCACCGGGTCAATCCGAGCCGGAGACATTGGCTGCGCTGAGGGTCTTTCGTCATCGTGAGATGCTGCGCATTCTGTGGCGTGATCACGCGCAGTTGGCCAATCTTGAAGACGCTTTCGAGGCGCTCAGCCAGCTTGCTGACTGTTGCATTCGCGCAGCGGTCAGTACGGCAACTGTCACTCTTGAAGAAAAGTACGGTACGCCATACGGAACCGACAGTGGCCAACCCCAGTCACTGGTGGTGCTCGGTATGGGTAAGCTCGGCGGCAATGAGCTGAACTTTTCTTCCGATATCGACCTGATTTTTGCCTACCCCGACGCCGGTCAGACTCGGGGAGGGCGTCAGCAACTGGATAATCAGGCTTACTTTCTTCGTCTCGGCCAGATGGTTATCCGTCTGCTGGACGCGGTGACTGAGGACGGCTTCGCCTTCAGGGTCGATATGCGTCTGCGTCCTTATGGAGACAGCGGCGCGTTGGTGGGGTCATACAACGCACTAGAGGTGTACTACCAGGAACAGGGTAGGGAGTGGGAGCGGTACGCCATGATCAAAGCGAGGCCGATTACCGGCACGTCTGAGGCGCAAGAGAGTTTGATGAGCATGCTGGGGTCCTTTGTATATCGCCGCTACACCGACTTTTCTGTGATTGCGGCACTCAGGGAGATGAAGAGCATGATGCGCGCCGAGGTCACGCGACTTGGAATACATGACGACTTAAAGCGCGGCGCGGGCGGTATTCGGGAAATCGAGTTTATTGCGCAGAGTCTGCAGTTGATTCACGGGGGGCGAATTCCGGAAATTCGCACCCGTTCACTGCTTTCGACCTTGACGGCCTTGGAGCGAGCCGAGGTGCTTTCCACTGATCAGGCTTGCCGGCTGGCTGCGCATTATGGTCTTGAGCGCCGCGTGGAGCATGCGCTTCAGGCCATGCAGGACAAGCAAACCCAGTCCTTGCCGAGCGAGCCGGAGCCCCGGAGTCAGCTGGCAGTTTTGTCGGGTTTTGCTGACTGGGAAACGCTGCAAGCAAATCTGGCTGAGGCGCATTGTGACGTTGCCGCGTTGTTCAATGATCTGATTGCCGAGCCTTTGGCGGCCTCAGAAGGCGATGCCTCGTCTGATAAAGATACCGCGTCAGGCTTGTTGTTTTCTGGTCTCGGCCAAAGGAGCTTGTTGGAGCTGGGTTACCAGCGCCCCGAAGAGAGCTGGGAGGCAGTGGCGTCTCTTCTCGACAGTGCCTGGGTGGCGGCACTGCAACCAGAGGGGCGGCGGCGGCTGGAGGCCTTTTTACCACTGCTGTGTGAGATGGCGGCCGCCACGCCTGAACCCGACTCGGCGCTGACAAGGAGCCTGCCTTTTGTGCGCGCGGTCTGCCGTCGTAGCGCTTACCTCGTGCTACTTCAGGAAAACCCGCGCGCACTGCAGCATCTGCTGACATTAGTGGCCTCGAGCATCTGGCTGTCGCAGCGCCTTGCGGCGCGCCCGGAGCTGGTGGATGAGCTCCTGCACGAGTCGACGCTGTATAGCGCGCCCAGTCGCGAGGAGCTCCATGCCTTGGTCAGGCAGCAACTGTTGCGCATACCGGAAGAAGATCTGGAGGCGCAGATGAGTGCACTTAGCCGCATCAAAGATGGTGTGATTCTCCGTGTCGCTGCGAGCGAGCTCACCGGTACACTGCCCATCATGAAAGTGAGCGATAACCTCACTTTCCTGGCAGAGGTCATGATCGAGCAAGCGCTGGCGGTGGCACGCGCCGAGTTAGTGCAGCGCTATGGTGAGCCCCAATCGAGCAGTGCTGGTTTTGCTGTCATCGCCTACGGCAAGCTGGGAGGGCTAGAGCTTAGCTACGGTTCAGACCTTGATTTGGTGTTCGTCTTCGACGGTGCAGACGGAGAGACCGCTGGTCCGAAAGTGATCGACAACACCCGGTTTTTTACACGGCTTGCGCAACGTGTCGTACATGTCTTGTCGGCACAGACTTACGCGGGAAGACTCTACGAGGTCGATCTGCGCCTGCGCCCAGACGGTGACTCGGGTCTGGTGGCGATAACACTACCTGCACTGCGTCGATATCAACTGGAATCTGCTTGGGTGTGGGAACATCAGGCGCTGGTGCGCACGCGGGTGGTGGCGGGCGACGCGCTACTGAAGACGTCGCTGGAGGCACTACGCAGTGAGGTGCTGGCACTGCCTAGAGAACAGTCCGCGCTTGCCTCAGCGGTTTGTGACATGCGCGATAAGATGCGCGCGGAGCACAAAGCATCGTCGAACGGGGGTGATCGCTTTGATCTTAAACGTGACCCTGGTGGTATTGTCGATATTGAATTTGTGGTGCAATACCTCGTGCTGGCGCATGCCAACGGGTACGCTGAACTCACGGTATGGTCTGACGTGATTCGTCTGCTTGAGGCGCTCAAGCAGGCTGGGCTTATAACGGCTGATAAGGCAGAGGTCCTGTCGCAAGCGTATCTGGACTATCGCAGTGCGACGCACTCCCTGGGGCTGCAAGGGTGCGCTGCCGAGACCGATGCAGCCGAATTTGAAACCCAGCGCAAACAGGTAAAACAGATCACTGAGGCCTTATTACCCGGGTTGCAGGCAGGGTAGAATCCTGCCCCCGACGCGCCGATGGCGCATACTGTCGCAGCAAACCCACGGCCACGGCACAAATAGACCAGCACACAGACCAGGATAAAGAGAAAGGAAACGACATGGACCTCTCAAAACTCACCGGCCACATCTGGCTCGATGGCGAAATGGTGCCCTGGCAGGAAGCGCGGGTTCATGTGCTGACCCATACCTTCCATTACGGTCTGGGTGTGTTCGAAGGTGTCCGCGCGTACAAGACCCCCGAAGGCACGTCGATTTTCCGGCTCAAGGAGCACACCGACCGGCTATTCCGCTCGGCGCACATTCTGCGCATGGACATGCCCTATGACAAAGAGACCCTGGCCGCAGCACAACGTGAGGTCGTCAGGGCAAACGGTTTGGATGAGGCATATATCCGGCCCATGTGTTTCCTCGGTTCAGAGGGGATGGGCCTGCGTGCCGACAATCTCAAGACCCATGTCATGGTGGCGTCATGGGCGTGGCCTTCATATATGGACCCCGAGGCGCGAGACCGCGGTATCCGCATTGCGACGTCGAGCTATACCCGCCACCACGTCAACATCACGATGTGTAAAGCGAAAGCCAATGGCAACTATATTAATTCGATCTTGGCGCTCAGAGAGGCGATGGATGCGGGTTTTGAGGAGGCCTTGCTTCTGGATAACGAGGGCTATGTTGCAGAGGGCAGCGGTGAGAATTTTTTCCTCGTCCGAGACGGCGTCCTGTATACGCCCGAGCTGACCTCCTGTTTGGAGGGCATTACGCGGGACAGCATTTTGCGCATCGCGGCGGATCAGGGCCTGACCGTCAGAGAAAAGCGCATCACCCGCGACGAAGTCTATGTCGCCGATGAGGCGTTCTTTACTGGCACCGCGGCAGAAGTGGTGCCGATTCGCGAGCTCGATAACCGGACGATCGGTAGCGGCGCGCGCGGTCCGATCACGGAAAAACTGCAAAGCATTTATTTTGAAGCCGTGCGCGGTGAGCAATCCCAGTACGCTGAGTGGTTGGCCCCGGTGGCTGACTAGGTAGCGCAGATCCCATGGAAAGTCTCTCCAGCGGTATCCAGTATCGACACTGGCCAGTAGAAGACGCCAAAGCCTGCGTGCTGCTTGCCCATGGTCTTGCCGAGCATACCGGGCGCTACGAACATGTGGCTGCGCGCTTTAATGAGCGCGGTGTGGCCGTGGTGGGACCAGATCATATGGGCCACGGGGCGTCGCCCGGTGTTCGTGTTTATCTGACAGCGTTCTCTGAGTACCTCGAACCGATGCAGGCACTTCGCGCTCGCATTGACGAGTGGTATCCGGGGCGGCCGGTGTTCCTGTTTGGCCACAGCATGGGGGGGCTCATCAGCGCCCATTTACTGCTCGTATCTCAGGCCGCGTTTCAGGGGGCGATGCTGTCGGGCCCCGCTTTTCACGCGGTTGATCCGGCGCCGGCGCCACTGCTTTGGGTTGGCAGAGTGCTCAAGAAGGTACTACCCAAGCTGGGGATGGTGTCGTTGGACGCCAATGGCGTGAGCCGCGACCCTGCGGTCGTTGCCGACTATCTCGCCGATCCACTGGTTTATAACGGCAAGATCACGACCGGCCTTGGCATCGAAATGTTGGATGCCATGGAGGTGGCCATTGCTCGTGCGGGCGAGATCACGTTGCCTATTTACATCGCACATGGCGACGCCGATATGATGGCGGGTCCAGAGGGTTCTCAGGCTTTCTTCGACGCACTGGGCGCTCAAGACAAGACCCTCGACCTCTGGCCGGGCCTCTACCACGAAATTTTGAATGAACCTGAATCCGAGGAAGTGATTGCCCGTTACGTTAACTGGCTGGAATCGCATTTGTGAACGCCCAGCGGGCACTGGTGCTCGGTGCCGCGGGACAACTCGGCCAGGCTTGCATGGACGGTGCCCCTGATACGGTGGCGGCAGAGGGGTTTAGCCGGACGACTTGCGATGTGACTGATGACGCGGCGCTGCGGAGGGTCATGGACGAAGTCGACCCCCACGTGGTCATCAATGCGGCGGCCTACACTGCAGTGGATGCCGCCGAGGATGAGCCTGAGTCGGCTGACGCCGTGAACGCCAATGCCCCAGCGATGTTGGGCGCGTTGTGCGCCCAGCGTGGCCTGCGCCTAGTGCATATCTCCACTGACTTTGTTTTTGATGGCCGCGCGCCCCGGCCCTATGCCCCTGGCGCGAGTCCCTCGCCTCTGGGCGCTTATGGTGTGAGCAAGTGGCGAGGCGAGCAGGCAGTGCTCGCCAGTGGTGCCAGCCATACCGTGGTGCGAACTAGCTGGGTCTATGGTCCTGGCGGCCGTAATTTTGTACTGACGATGTTGAGGCTGATGCGCGAGCAGGGCACCGTGCGCGTTGTGAACGATCAAATCGGTTCACCGACCTCGGCCCGCGGTCTCGCAGAGATCTGCTGGTTGTTGGCGCTTAATGGTGATGCCAACGGGGTGTTTCATTGGTCCGATGCCGGAGCGATCAGCTGGTACGATTTTGCCTGCGGCATTCATGATGAAGCTTTGGCGCTCGGCCTGCTCTCCGCCCCTGCAACGATTGAACCCATTTCAACAGAGGCCTTCCCGACCAAAGCGCAGCGGCCTACCTATAGCGTGCTCGACTGCAGCCACACCTGCAGCGCTCTCAATGTAGTTCAGGAGCCATGGCGCGACGCGCTTCGCGACATGCTACGGTCACAACAGCAACTTGAGGGAACTGTTTGATGGCGCGGTCAGTCATGGTCACGGGCGGGGCGGGATTCATCGGTGTGAACTTTGTCTACCACTGGGTCGAAGCACACCCGGACGACACCGTCGTGGTGCTGGATGCGCTGACCTATGCGGGCAATCGTCTCAGTCTCGAGCCTCTGGAGCAGGCCGGCCGCATTCACTTTACCGAGGGTGATATCTGTGACGCCGAGTTGGTTGCGCGGGTCATGGCTGACCACGACACAGATATCATTGTGCACTTTGCGGCTGAGAGCCACGTGGACCGCTCCATTACGGGGCCCGATGCGTTTATTCGCACCAATATCGAGGGTACCCATACGCTTCTGGCGGCGGCCCGCAGCGCTTGGCTGAGCGGATCGGGTCGTGAGCATCGGTTTCATCACGTCTCCACCGACGAGGTCTACGGATCATTGGCGCCACAGGATTCTGCATTCACTGAGACCACCCGCTACGAACCCAACTCGCCCTACTCGGCCAGCAAAGCGGGCAGTGACCATCTTGTGCGTGCCTACCAGCACACCTATGGCCTGCAGGTCACCACCAGTAATTGCTCCAACAACTACGGGCCTTACCATTTTCCCGAGAAGCTGATTCCGTTGTGCCTGACCCGGATTCTCGATGGGGGCGTGATCCCCGTGTACGGCGATGGCAGCAATATCCGCGACTGGCTATACGTTGAGGACCATGCGCGGGGCATCGCCCGCATCCTTGAATCTGGCATTCCCGGGGAGGTCTATAACATCGGTGGTCATAACGAGTGGGCGAACCTCGATATCGTGAACCTGCTGTGCCGGGTAATGGATGAGCGTTTTGCAAATGACCCGGCGCTGGCGGCACGGTTCCCCGATGCGCCGCAAGCGCACGGCGGGCGCAGTGATTCGCTGATTGAGTTTGTCACAGATCGCGCTGGGCACGACTGGCGCTATGCCATCGATGCCTCAAAAATCGAGCAAACACTGGGCTTTGTCCCCAACGAGACCTTTGAGACAGGCTTGGCAAAAACGGTCGATTGGTACCTCGCCAACGAGGCTTGGTGGCGGCCGCTGCTGGAGCGAGCGGGGACGGCGCGCTAGAGCAGCCCCTCATACAGCGGGCAATCTTGCCACTGAATTCCCGAGCGATCTTTTGCAGAGAGCTTCGGTGCGTCGCCTTCAGGGATCGGCCATTTAACCCCGACGGTAGGGTCATCCCAAGCCAGCGAGATTTCGCTCTCGGGGTGGTAATAGTCGGTGCACTTGTAGAGAAAATCCGCCGACTCGGTCAGCACATAAAAGCCGTGGGCGCAGCCGGGTGGCAGCCACAGTTGTTCTTGTCCTTCTGTCGTCAGCGTAACGCCATACCACTGGCCACAGCTGGGCGAATCCGCCCGGCAATCGACCACGACGTCAAAGACGGCGCCGGAAGTAACACGCACCAGCTTCCCCTGGGGTTTTTCAGTTTGCAGGTGTAATCCGCGCAGAATGCCCTGGCTAGAGCGGCTGTGGTTGTCCTGCACGAAGGGGGCATGGATGCCAGCGTCTTGGTAGCGCTCGGCGTGCCAGGTCTCGAGAAAAAAGCCGCGGGCATCGCCGTGCACCGTCGGTGTGATCAGCGCCACACCCGTCAATGGCGTCGATTCAATCTTCATCAAATACCGGGCCGCCTTCGCTGACCATCGTCTCGAGATAAGCGCCGTAACCGCTTTTCACGAGTGGCGCTGCCAGAGCCAGCACCTCATCGGCCGTGATGTAACCGAGTCGGTAGGCGATCTCTTCCAGACAGGCGACCTTCAAACCTTGTCGTTCCTCTATGACGCGAATGAAGTTCCCGGCATCGAGCAGAGATTGGTGCGTGCCGGTATCCAGCCAGGCCGTGCCCTGGCCCATGACTTCCACCTGCAATGATCCCTGCTCGAGGTAGTGACGGTTCACATCGGTGATCTCAAGCTCGCCGCGCGCCGACGGTGTGATGCCTTTTGCTACCGAGATGACATCGTTGTCATAGAAATAGAGGCCGGTCACCGCGTAATGAGAGCGCGGGGCGTCAGGTTTTTCCTCGATATCGATCGCGCGCCCCTCGGCGTCAAATTCCACGACGCCGTAGCGCTCGGGGTCTTGCACGTAGTAGGCGAATACGGAGGCGCCATTGGCGCGCTGTGCTGCGCGTCTGAGCTTACTGGTGAAGCCTGCCCCGTAAAAGATATTGTCACCGAGCACCAGACACACCGGGCTTTGGCCAATGAAGTCCTCGCCTAACAGGAACGCCTGAGCGAGGCCATCGGGGCTCGCCTGAACGGTGTATTGGATACTAATACCCCATTGGCTTCCGTCCCCCAAAAGGTCGGCGTAAGCGAGCTGATCGCGGGGTGTGGTGATGACCAAAACGTCCCGAATGCCCGATTGCATTAGCGTGGCAAGCGGGTAGTAGATCATGGGTTTGTCGTACACCGGCATCAGCTGCTTGCTGACCGTGGTCGTCAGCGGGTGCAGGCGGGTGCCCGACCCACCAGCGAGAATAATGCCCTTGTATTCGGTGTGCTCAGCCATGGTGCCTGGATCTGCTCACGGGGCGACGGAGTGTACAGGCCGATGGCAGAGTTGGCGAGCCGCCGCTACACTGCGACGCCTGTACTTTATGGTAACCCGTCGATAATATGGCACGGTTACTGCCATTAGTAGCGACCCACCCGGAGTCTCCCATTAACGCACCCCTTCACACGCCCGATGCTGCTGAAGCTCATGCTGTTGTGCGCAACGGCCAGCCCTTACGTATTGCACTGCTGGGCTATCGGTCCGCGCCGTTTTCAGGAGGGCAGGG
>CALKHC010000045.1 GCA_938091425.1 uncultured Luminiphilus sp.
CCCCGCACCAGTCATTTTTTAAACGCGGCGGCGGCGTGGTTAGAATGGGTCCGCGCGCAGCATGTCGAAAACCCGGTGGCTTCCGCGAGCAGATCTGAGATGCCGCTTACAGAGGAGCGGGGTAGCCAAGGCCACTAATGCCCGTGTGCCCTGTCACTTAAGGAGAAAGTGCGGTCGCAAGTTCTTGAGGGCAATGCCAAACGGGTATTCGGGCTCTAGCGGCCGACTTCAGCCTGGCATCTCTCCCCACATTACGCTGAGGGCTGATAGCGCGACGACGGGGGCGGTCTCGGTACGCAGTACTCTCGGCCCCAGTTGCAGTACCTGAAAGCTGGTCTCGCAGGCCCGCGCCACTTCCTGATTGGTCAATCCTCCTTCGGGCCCAATCAATAGCGCGGCGTCTGCCGGCGTTGCCATGCCGGTGACCGACTTTGGTGCCCTATGATCATCGCAATGCAGCACCCACTTCTGCTCAGCCGCCACAATCTGAACCCATTGCTCCAGCGGTTGCGGTATCGAAACAGCCGGTATTCTGACCCGCCCGCATTGCTCGCAGGCACTGATGGCAATCTGCTGCCAATGCGCGATTCGCTTTTCGATTCGGTCAGGGGGAATGCTGAAGTCGACGCGCTCACTGTAGAGTGGTGCGATCGCGCCGACACCCAGCTCGGTTGCTTTCTGAATCGCCCAATCAAATCGGTCGCCTTTGCTCAAACACAGGCCCAGCGTCGTATGGACCAGCGACTCTGTGGGCGGTGTGGTGGCTGCGCCAATATCGACGCTGACCTCGCGTTTGCCGACGGTGAGCACCGTAGCCGCGAACTCCCACCCATCGCCATTGAACAAGGTAATCTGCTCTCCAACGCGCGCCCTGAGGGCGCGGCCTAGGTGCTGGGCTGCGTTGCCCCTCAGCACCGCTCGTTGACCGGGAGTCAGGGTCTGGTCAGTAAATAGTCGGGGGCTGCGCACACTCACACCTCCAGATGAGGCGCCAGTGTACGCTTATTCATTGGGCGTTCCGAAGCGCCCAGTCTTAGCGCCCCATCACCCGTGAGCCTTGATAGCAAGTAGTAGGGAATAGCAGCGAGCGATCTGCTCAGTACTTGTAGCTATCAGTTTTGTAAGGGCCGTCCACGCCGACGCCAATGTAGTCGGCCTGCTTGGGCGTCAGCTTCGTCATCACACCGCCAAACCCTTGCACCATATAGATTGCAACCTGCTCATCGAGTTGCTTAGGCAGCACTTCAACCGAAATAGCCTCGTGGCGTGCGTCACCGCACAGATCCGCAAATCGCTTTTCATACAAATGGATCTGCGCAAGTACTTGATTTGCAAAAGACCCATCCATTATGCGGGAGGGGTGCCCTGTCGCGTTACCCAAGTTCACCAAGCGGCCCTCGGAAAGCAGCAGCAGGTGGTCGTTGGACTCGGCATCTCTCACAATCTTGTGCACCTGTGGTTTGATTTCTTCCCACTGCCACTCACTTCGCATGTAGGCGGTATCAATTTCGTTGTCGAAATGCCCGATGTTGCACACAACAGCGCCGGATTTCAGCGCCCGCAGCATGGCGGCTGTGCAGACATTGAAATTACCTGTCGCGGTGACCAGCATGTCGGTTGTGCCCAGTAGACCCGAGTTAATCGCGCTGTCAGATCCATCGTCGACGCCGTCGATAAAGGGCGATACCACTTCAAAACCGTCCATACAGGCCTGCATGGCACAAATAGGGTCGCACTCAGTGACGCGCACGATCATCCCCTCCTGGCGCAGCGACTGGGCGGAACCTTTGCCGACGTCTCCGTAGCCGATGACCAGGGCGCGCTTTCCCGCCAGCAGATGGTCAAGGCCGCGTTTGATCGCATCGTTCAAGCTGTGTCGGCAGCCGTACTTGTTGTCGTTCTTTGACTTGGTGACCGCGTCGTTGACGTTGATTGCAGGCACTTTCAGCTCACCATTGGCGAGCATTTCGTAAAGGCGATGCACCCCGGTGGTCGTCTCTTCTGTAATGCCGTGGATCTGCTCGAGCATCTCCGGGTACTGCTCGTGGAGCATGGCGGTCAAATCGCCGCCATCGTCCAGGACCATGTTGGCATCCCAAGGCTTGCCGTCGGCGAGGATCGTCTGCTCAATGCACCAGTCGTATTCTTCTTCGGTTTCGCCTTTCCAAGCAAAAACAGGTATGCCGGCGGCAGCAATGGCAGCTGCAGCGTGGTCTTGGGTCGAGAAGATATTGCAGGAGGACCACCGCACTTCTGCGCCGAGCTCTATGAGTGTCTCAATCAGCACGCCGGTCTGGATCGTCATGTGGATGCAGCCTAGTATCTTCGCGCCAGCAAGCGGCTGTGCGTCGCGGTAGTGTTCCCGCAGCGCCATCAATGCCGGCATTTCGCTCTCGGCGATCTCGAGCTCTCGTCGACCCCAATCTGCGAGGTGGATGTCTGCGACTTTGTAGTCGGCGAAAACGCTTTGCTCAACAGCAGTGTTCATAATGGTCTCTCTCAGGGTCCGAGGGTTAAAGGCCGCCAGCCGCGCGCAGCGCATCGGCTTTGTCCGTGCGCTCCCAGGTAAAGCTGTCGCCTGATCGGCCAAAGTGGCCGTATGCCGCGGTAGTACGGTAAATGGGGCGCTTCAGATTGAGCATATTGATAAGACCTTTTGGCCGCAGATCAAAGTGCTCGCGAATCAGTGCCACGATGGCGTCATCGCCCAGCGTGGCGGTGCCAAAGGTGTTGACGGCGATTGACGTAGGCTCGGCCACACCAATGGCGTAGGACACCTGCACCTCGCAACGTCTGGCCAGGCCTGCAGCGACAATATTTTTGGCCACATACCGTCCGGCGTAGGCCGCGGAACGATCGACTTTGGAAGGGTCCTTGCCCGAGAATGCACCGCCGCCATGGCGCGCCATACCGCCATAGGTATCGACAATGATCTTGCGTCCCGTTAGACCGCAGTCACCCTGCGGGCCGCCGATCACAAAATTACCCGTTGGATTGATGTGGAAGAGCGTATCAGCGTGCAGCCACTCGGCAGGCAGGGTGGGTTCGATAATTTCTCTGCGAACAGCCTCGCGGAGGTCTTCCTGTGCGATATTAGGGTCATGCTGTGTGGAGAGAACGACGGCTTCCACACGCTCGGGTTTGCCATCGGCGCCATAGCGCATAGTGAGCTGGCTCTTCGCATCGGGCCGCAGCCAAGGTAGCGCGCCCGACTTGCGTAACTCAGCCTGCCGCTCCACCAGTCTGTGCGAATAGTGAATCGGCGCGGGCATCAGCACGTCGGTCTCATCCGAGGCGAAACCAAACATCAGACCCTGATCTCCCGCGCCTTGGTTGGCTTCATCGGCCTCCTGGGTACCCAGCGCGATATCGGCTGACTGCTGGCCAATGGCGTTGATGACGGCACAAGTATTGCCATCGAAGCACACCTCAGAGGAATCAAAGCCGATGTCCAGCACGGTTTGACGGATGACTTCTTCGAGCTCGCCGGGGGTCACGTTGCCCGCTGTTGTGACTTCTCCTGCTACCACCACCATGCCGGTCTTGACGAGCGTTTCAACGGCGACTCTCGCATCGGGGTCTTTGGCCAGATAAGTATCCAGAATGGCATCGGAAATTTGATCCGACATCTTGTCGGGGTGACCTTCGGACACCGATTCCGACGTGAAAAGTGAATAGTCGCTCATGGCAAAACTTCCTGAGAATGTTTAGCAGCGCTTGAAATGCTGCACTTGAATTTGAAAACCGTTACGTTGTGCAAAAAAGAGCTCTGCGCGGTGTTCGAGCCCGGCAGCGTTTGCCCAAGCACGCAAGTCCTCGGGCGAGAAGCCAAGCCACAAGTCACCGCAATGCTCTCGCGCCCAGGCCTGGTCGTGGGGGCAGAGGTCGCTGATGATCAAATCCCCCCCTGATCGAAGTAGCAGGGCCGTATCGCGCACCAGAGCCGAGGGCTCGGCCACGTGATGCAGCACCATGTTCACGACGGCAGCTGCGAATGCACCGCGTTGCTCAATGAGTGTTTTGGGCTCACCAAGGCGGTACTCGATGTTGGAGATCTGTCGGGTATTGTGCCGTGCCGCACTGAGCATTTCTTCCGAATTATCAAGCGCACACACCGTGGCCGAGCGCTCGGCGAGCTCGCCGAGCAAGCCGCCATCGCCCGGCCCTACCTCGATGATCGAGTGTCGTTCGAAACTGCCCGCGCGATCCAGCAGGTGCAGCGTGGCGCGGCTGTAGTCCTCCCACGAGGCAATGGATTCTTGCTGTCTGCGGATTTCTTTTCCATGGTCACGGAAGAATGCCGCGGACTGTTGCTCCCTGAGGCGCTGAACCGTGTCCAAACCGGATGCGAGATGGGCTGGCGTCGGTTCCTCGTCGATCTGATCGAGAATCTGTTGCCTGAGCGCCTGGTGTTTCCCCTCGGGCAGTTGCCGCCGATAAAAAGTGGCCGTGCCCTCATGTCGCCGGCCGAGAAATCCGGCGTCGGTCAAAATTTTGAGATGGTGGCTCAGTGCACTTTGGCGCACAGAGAATGCGGCGCAAAGCTCAGACACACTGAAAGAGTCAGCCCGCATGACTCTGAGCACCTGCATTCTCAACGGGTGCGCCAGCGCACTGAAAAGCGTATTCAGTGACTCGGCATTTTTGTCGCTGACAGCGTCAGGCCGGCGCTGGGCATCCAGCGCAATCAGTTGGGCTTTCTGTGGCATGGCGCAAGGCTAGCACCTTCAGATTAATTCATCAAAAATTATTGATAAAAGACCGCGAGTCCGGTTGGGCGCAGTCGCGGGGTGCTGCACGTTGTTTTCGAAAAGCCGTCCCAGCTGAGAGCATCGACGATATACTCTTCGCTGGCGAACGGTCGGCAGTGTCGGAGTCTGGGTGGACCAACAATTATTGAAAGAAAAGGTCGCTGAGGCCGCTTTTGAGCGCGTCGCCGCGGAACACAGCGACAAGCTGTTGCTGGGTATTGGGACGGGCACGACAGCAGAGTGCTTTATTCGCCTGCTCCCGCAACTCAAGTCCCGCATCGAGGCCACTGTGGCCAGCTCGGAGCGCTCAGCGTCACTGCTGTCAGAACTGGGCCTGCCGGTTGTCGACCTGAACAGTGTTGGCCCCCTTGACGTCTACATCGACGGCGCCGACGAGGCCAATTCTCAGCTTCACCTCATTAAAGGTGGCGGCGCGGCACTGACGAGGGAAAAGATTGTTGCCGCTGCCTCCAGGCAATTTATCTGCATCGCCGATGTGAGCAAGCGCGTTGCAGTATTGGGCGCTTTTCCCTTACCCGTAGAGGTCATTCCGATGGCGCGCAGTCATGTCGCGCGGGAGCTTCATGCGCTGGGAGGGCAGCCGGTATGGCGCGAGGGGGTGATTACGGATAATCACAATCTGATACTGGACGTCCACGGGATGGCCATTGAGGATGCCTTGGCGATGGAGGCCCACATTAATCACATCACAGGCGTTGTCTGTAATGGGCTGTTCGCCGCAAGGCCGGCAGACATTTTGTTTTTGGGGACGCCCTCAGGGGTAGAAGAGGTGCTGCCCCCATCGTAACAGCCCGGGTGAGACTCCGCGCCGGCATGCACATGGCGTGCCGGCCAACTAAGGAACTGAACAATGAGACGTCAAAGCCAAATTTATCGCTTGTGTTACGTGTTGCTCGCGCTAGTGATCGCGCCGCAGGTGTTTGCTGAGGGGCGCGACGCCGCCTTCAGCGCCATAGAGCGGGAGATGTCGGCTGAAGAGCGCCGCGCAACCGGGATCGACTCATTATCGGCTGATAAGCTCGAGGCGCTGAACCAATGGCTGATAGAACGCTTTGATCAGGTCCAGGAGACCGTTAGCGCCGAGGTGAGGGAAGAGGTCCGGGAAGAGGTCTTGGAAGAGGTGCGTGAAGCCGATGCGGCAGAGCGCGAGGCGGAAATAGAGCGTCGCGTCGCCATTGAGGTGGAGGCGGCGAAGCAGGTAATTGCTGAAGCGCCATCTGAGCCTGCGGTCAGTGAGCCTTTTGAGGCCACAATTCAGGGTCGTTTTTCCGGATGGTCTGGCAAGACCGTGTTCCCGCTCGATAACGGGCAGGTGTGGCGGCAACGTCATGGCGGCAGCTACCGCCATAACGATGACGATCAAAGGGTGCGGATGTACAAGAATTTGCTTGGTATGTGGCAGATGAAAGTGCTCTCCACCGGGCGAAGCGTGCCAGTGCGCCGCATCGACTAATATAAGCGCCCGAAAAGCCATAAAAATAAGCGTTTTCAGCGGTTTTTTGAGATCGGCACTTTTTCACAATCCTGCAGTCAATATGATGTTTTTGTGACAGCGCTTGCAGTACTCTAAGGAAATTCCATTGCCTATTTTTATAGGCTGGGAAGGTAGTCCACAACGAAGGAGGGTGCACGGCACCTTCATTCTGCAGAAAAGGGGGTGGGACGCCAGCCCCACAACACAATAAACGAGGTTTTAAACCTATGAAGTCACTCAGAAAATCCCACTTGAGTATTGCGGTTGCCGCAGCGCTCAGCACGTCTCTGACCAGCGGCATTGTGCTGGCTCAGGAGGACACCGATGATGAAGTGTTGACCACCGAAGAGGTATTGGTAACCGGTTCACGTATTGCCACCGTTGATGGCTTTGGTGCTACCAGCCCGGTGACCGTGGTCAATGCAGAAGAAATTGCTAACCTCGGTTTCGTCAACATCGAGCAAGTATTGAACAGCTTGCCGTCGATTGAAGCGAGCCAGAACGCGAACATCTCTAACGGGTCTACCGGTACTGCCTCTATTGATTTGCGCGGTATGGGGAGTAACCGAACTCTGGTACTGATCAACGGTCGCCGTATGCAGGCCGGTGGTGCTCAGATCACGGCACCTGATGTTGGCCAGATTCCGACGGTTGCTTTGGATCGAGTTGATGTCCTGACCGGCGGTGCTTCGGCAACCTACGGTGCGGACGCGGTAGCGGGCGTTGTGAACTTCATCACCCGCAAGATGGACGGCGTTGAGATTCGCGCTGGCTGGTCTGGCTACCGACATGACAACGACAACGGCTACATCCAGCCGCTGCTTGACGCGCGTAACTTTGACTACCCCTCGGGCACTGAAGGCCCCGATGGCGAGAACTACCAGATTGATTTCATCATGGGTAGTGACTTTGCCGACGGCAAGGGTAATGCGACTATTTATGG
>CALKHC010000046.1 GCA_938091425.1 uncultured Luminiphilus sp.
CCCCGGTGATGTCTTTACCAGAGGCGTTGGGCGATCCGTTCGAATACCTGATCAATGCGTTATAGCGATGCCCGGGCTGAAACACACCATGTCGTAAAGCCTTGGGCAAATCGGCGGCCACCTCAAATTCTGCATTGATGCAACCATGAGCCTTAGGGTGCGCATCTCGTCTGGCTTCGCCGTCCTTGTAGACGGTTTCGATTTCTTTGCGAAGGGTGGCGATGAGTCTTGCGGCGGCGTCAATCTCTCCTTCACGGATTTGCTCACCCAGCATTGGGTCTGGGATGGGATAAGTTTGTTGGAGGTTCACTGCGTCGCTCTGTCCTAGCGTGGCGCCATGGCCGAGAGCCAGACAAGCTAACGCCAGTCGCAAACCAAAACGGTAGAGCACACTGGGACGTCGCATTGTTTCTTCTCCCCAAATATGTCTGTTTCTGTATACGATGAAACGATACCGATGTCTAAAAAACATTTGTTTGTTATTCTGTTGCTGCTGATCCAAGGTGTGGTGGGGGTTAAAAGGCGAATGCTCTCCAATCAAGTCGGATGTGCAGGAGTGCGCCGTGCGGTTCGGCTCGGTCTAGCTCCACTCCATCTTTATAGAGAAATCTTTTATTAATCTTCCCAACACGGTTGCACACCTGATAGCGTAGTCAGGCTGTGGCGCTTGTTGTGCAAGGCGGTGAACTTTGATTTGGGGCGCAGTGGTCGCAGCGAACTCTCTCACACAATAAGGATAACGATATGAGCTTTAATAAAATCTTAACTATCGTCGGCCTATTCATTGCTATCGTCTCGGTGTTTGTCGCCGAGTTCGCGGCGTACTCTGGGCTACTGTTGGTGATTCTCGGTTTAGTCAGCGGTTTCGTGAGTCCAATCGCTGATTTGACGGGTCGAATGGCTTACACAGTGGCCGCAGTGGCGATGCCCGTTGTGGCGAACTCACTGGATGTCATTCCCGGAATTGGGGTGCACCTGAATGCGATTATCGACAATATCGCTGTGATGTTAGCTGGCTTGGTCATTGCCAATTTCCTTTTGGCGGTCAAAGATTCGGTGATGCCGTCTAGCGGCTGATTCTATGCTCTGCCCGGAGTTGCACTCCGGGCTTTCCCGACCAGATAGACAAGCCGCTCTCGTCATACTACGGGATCGATCGGTTCCGCTGGTTGAGATCTCTCCGGCAAGCGCAGTGTTGCGGCGGCATGTTTGGTCAGCAGCATGCTATGCGCCCGCGGATAGACTGAGACCTAACTCTTGAGTCTGCCTTATACCGGCCTGCTGTCGTGCTCGTGGGCAGCGATAACGGCCCGGCTGGAAACTGGTGCGTAGCGTATTTTTTTTTGTATGCTAAGCAAGTGGCGTCAAAAAATGGCGAGGGACAGCAGAGTGGTGAGATTGTGCATCGCGGTATGTTTTCTTTTGGCCCCATTGCGTCTTATGGCCTCTGAATGGAGCGCATCGAGCTCGATTTACGTCACCAATACCTTCACTCCATACGTCGCTAACGTCAGCAGTGTGCGCTTCGCTGCGGACCTCGAGTCCTACATGCGCCTCATATATTGGGATGCAGACACAGGGTCCTACAATATTTGGCATGGCCCTCCCGATAATCAGTACCCATCTAACTCGCAGTTGAACAATAACGACATAACGTTGTTCTACGAGATTTCGGGAGACGGCGAGAAAATTCTATATTGCAACCATACGATCAATGTTCCCGCTCCGCCTTACCAGTACACGTGTAACCTGTATGTTGAAGATCAGGGTCAGTACGAGTCCTTTATTCGCCTCGACGGGTCGACGGGCGTCTACACGTTCGCAAACGCCTACAACGGCACTAGTGATATTGAACTGAATCATGATGGCTCCATCATCGCGGCAGGCAATACGTGTTGCGGAAGCGGTTTTTTTGGCCGCTTTCAGGTGTGGCAGCGTCAACAAGACGGAGCTGACCGCGTATATCGAATGGTGGTGTCGCAGGTGCGTGAGGAGGCCGGCGCGTACTATCGCCCCAGTATTGGTCGCTCCGTTGCCGTCTCCGATACGACTGCGTTTACAGTGTTAGACGCTGTCTATTCTGACGACGTCGATACTTCTCAGATCTACATCTACGAGGTGAGTGGCAATATCGCGACCCCTCTCAGCAATCCATCGGCGACGATTGCGTTGCCTGCCAATGTGTATGGGTACCCAGCTTTTTCCTCAAGCCTGAGCACCAATCGAGCTGGAGATCACGTCAGTATCGCGCTTTCGCCAAAAGACGACCCTAACGTGCCAGCCCGAAGTGGCGCCGTCGCCGTCTTTACTCAAACGGGCGGCGCGTGGTCCCAAAAAGGTCCGTTGATTGACGGGGAGGGGATACTGGAGGATTTTGGATTTGAGTTCTACTTTGGCTTGGCGGGGCTGTCCGAAAGCGGTAATGCGGTCGCTATTGTTGCGCAGGTGGAATGTGCTGACGCCGACGATAATCCCATAGAGCCGTGCTATTCAGGATTATTGACCGTGTGGGACTACTCTCCTGCCACGAATACGTGGGATCCCCGGTTAGGAGATGGTCTGCCAGCGAGGCTTCCAATCTCAGGGAATATTTCCGGTGATGGGCATAGCGCTGTCGAGGTTATCTTCGATGAAGCGAAACAGCAGGTCGGTGTAGCGGTTAACGGACCAGCGCAGGATTACCTGCTAAGAGTGACACTTGAAGAACAACTGGGCGGTGGCCTACCTATCTGGCTTTTATACGAAGCGACTCAATAGCTTTAGTCGGCGCCGGCTTTTTCCAAGTGTTGTTTGACTAGGGGCAGCTGATCGTTGCCAAAATAAAGCGCATCATCGACAAACAGAGTCGGTGAACCATAGGCGCCCCGAGAAATTGCCTCCTCGGTGTTGCTGCGAAGCTGATCTTTTACCGTCTGCTGAGACGCTTGAGCGATTAATGCTTTGCCATCCAGATCACATCCGTTGGCAATAGAGGTGAGCACGCCCGGGTCATCGATATTTTCACCTCTGGCAAAATATGCCTCAAAAGCGGCTTTAGAGAATCGTTGCAGGTTCGATTGATCGCCCTCCAAGACACAGCAAGCCCGCATTGGCAGCACCGATTTGACAGGGTGATGCGCAGAGGGAAAGGTTAAAGGCAAGCCGGCTAGCTCAGCCCATTCGTGCAGCCATCTGAAATTGTGGACCACTTTGGGATCCATAGGCTCAGACCGCGCTTGGTAGACGTTCGGATTTACTGCATTGAATACGCCGCCAACTAGAAAAGGCCGCCAGGTTATGTCTGCGCCGGTTTCTGCGAGGATGGGCTGAATGTTGTTGAAGCCGAGATACGTCCAGGGTGACGAGAGATCGTAGAAGAATTCGACTTGGGCCACGGATGAGTTCCTAGAGGATCAAACCGTGATGCTGTCGTGTCGATCCTCGACTTGCAAGGGCTGCCTTACTTACTTAATCCGCATGGATATCTGCGGCATGGGATAGGGGGGAGAAACTGCAATGAGCAGGAGTATTAACTGAAAAAGCCCAGAAAATGATTTAGGGGTTGATCAGCCCGCCGATTCTTGGGTCGATTCGGAATATTCGGCCATGAGCGGCTTCACTGGGCCCTGATCGACCAAAAGCGCTGAGCCAAGTAGCGCGACAGAGGCGATGGCCCATAAGAGATTTGATTTTAGATCCACCTTGACCTCCTGTCTGGTGTAGTTGGCTTCCCTTCACGCGCGCACTCTACGTCTCAGCGCGTTGTGGCTCAATGTAAACAATAACAATCCTAATTGTTGGTTTTTGGGCGGTCGGGTTGTGCCTGATGAGGGAACAACCGCTGGGAGACGTAAAGCCACTGGTAGACAGGCATCACAGAGGTCTATCTTGTGGTGATAAGCTCATATGTCATTTCAGTATGTGATAATGTTAAAACATAAATAATATGTGTTTATTGTTTATAAGCAACTGATCTGCAACAATTAAAAACATTTTATTGATTTTTATTTAAGAAGATATTGAGAGAATATGACTCAGATCTGCCAGCGTCACGGTTGCCGCAAACAAGCGCTACGCAAGTTCTGTAGCGTCGCCTGTCGGGTGGCGCATCACAATAGCTGCAGACCCCCGGCCAGCAAGGTGAGAATCACCTGCCTCAGCTGTGGCAAGGTCTTTCAGGGGCGTCCGGATCAAAAAACCTGTGGGGCGACCTGCCGCTCACGTTTGTTTCGTGCCCAAAAGCACCAGAGAACCGCTACCCAAAACAGCGCTGGCTCGCGCTCGGTGGAATGGGGCGCGTTGACGCCATTTTCTCCGGCGGCATTACGGCAAAAAATGCAAAAGCAGCGGTTAGAGCCGGGGGTGGAGTACTCATGGTTGCCGGCGAACCCGAAAAAGGTGCGGGTGAGGCGACCCAAGCCTCATATCGACCAAATGCGTTTGGATTTCGGGCTCAATGAACCAGATTCAGGGGATCAGAACTGAGAGACGCAACTTTCGTGTGTGGCAGACCACGCCAGCACCCTCAACTGACGCACCAGCTGACATGACAGTCGATCAATTTGAGCTGATTGAGGTGGTCTAGAGGAACCAGGACCCGCCATCGACCATATGGGTTTGACCCGTGACAAAACGACTTGCGTCTGATGCGAGATACACGATGGTGCCGGTGAGGTCCTCGCTTTCTAGATTGCGCGGGATTAACTGGTTAGACGCAATGACATCCTTCGCTTTTTCGAATTTTTCGCCAAAAAACTCCTCTGTGCCCTCGGTCATGACCGCAGAGGGCGCCACGGCGTTGACACGGATATGGTCGCGCCCCAGTTCGCGCGCCATACCGCGGGTCATTCCAATCACCGCTGCTTTAGACGCGACATAATCCAAGCCGTAGGGCAGGCCGAAAACCGCAGCAAGAGAGGCGATATTGATAATCGAGCCGCCGCCGCTTGCACGCATGTGGTCCACCACGGCGCGGCTGGCGAGCCAGGTGCCTTTGATATTGACTTGCATCACCCGATCCCACTGTTCCTCATCAAGGTGCTCAAAGCGCGCGCCTTTAAGGCCAGCGTAAAGGGCTGCGTTATTAATCAGCACATCGATTCGGCCAAAGGCGTCCATGGCGAGTGATGCCATGGCGTCGCAGCTTGCGGCGTCGGATACGTCGACGGTGGTGGAAACCCCTCGCCCGCCCGCAGATTCCACAGCCGCGACAGTATCACTACAGTCGTTGAGGTCAGCGGCGACGATGGCCGCACCCTCCGCGGCCAATGCTTCGGCATAGGCTCTGCCCAAGCCACGCGCAGCGCCGGTGATTACCGCAACTTTATCGGCTAATTGCATGGCGATGCTCCCAGCAACTGGTTCAGTTGTTCAGCATTCTTTTGATGAGGCGACTGGTTGTGGAGCAAGCCCGTATAGATCTCACCGTCTTTGATCACCGCAGCAATGCTATCGGCATCTTGCAGCACACTAATCTGCTCCAGCGGATTCCCTTTGACGATCACCATGTCTGCGATTTTTCCTGCCTCCAGCGTACCCAGACTACCGTCTGGCATAAAGGCCTCGCCACCGTGTTTTGTGGCCGCTTGCAGCGCCTCACCGGCAGAGAACCCGAAGTAGTCAGTGAAATATTGGAGCTCTTTGGCATAGGTGCCATGGGGTGTGATGTTGAGGCCATAGTCTCCGCCCACGAGCACTCTGATACCGGCCTCTCGCATCCGCTTTACAGAAGCCTGTGTCGCCTCCAGCTCCGCGGCGTAGCCCTCATGTTCGGGGCTGCCCGTCTCAAACCCAAAGCTCTGATAATGCTCAAGAAAAGTAATCTCCCAGGCGACCGCTGGGCCCACGAATACGTGCTCTCGGTTGGCCTCTAGTAACGCCAGCGCCTCGTCATCCAGATAGTTCGCATGGCCAATGAAGTTGACGCCAGCCTTCACGGCTTGCTTGACGGCGGCTGCAGATCGCGCGTGGCAGGCGACCCGCATGCCACGGTGGTGCGCCTCGGAAACGAGTACCTCTAACTCCTCATCAGTGAAACCCAGCACACCGGGCTTGATACCGCCGCCGGAGGAAATCAATTCGCCATCGATCATTACTTTGACAATATCGACACCGTTTTTTGAAAGAGTGCGGACGGCTTTACGGACCTCCCAGGGGCCATCTGTAATCATGCCCAGACCATCGATTTTCAATTGTGCGTAGTCGGGGTGCAGGTCGGCGTTACTGCCGGTTGAGCCAATGTCGCGACCGCCGGCCAGAAGTCGAGGACCCAAGACATCTCCGCACTCGATACCTCGCTTTAGGAATGCGTCGACTCTGTGGACCGAACCAAAGCTGATGGCCGAAGTGAACCCGGAGCCCAACATGACTCTCGCGTTGTGGATCGTTTTAATCACTACCTCCTCGACGGGAGACTTATCGAGCTCAAGCGGACCGTTGTTGGTGTATGACAGATGAGCGTGGGACTCCACCATGCCAGGCATGACAAAGTGGCCCCGGCCATCGATCAATTTTGCTTGGTCATCCAGCCGAGGGCTGTCGTCACTCGGCCCTGCATAGATGATCTGTCCGTCTGCAAACACCACGCAGGCATCGCCACAGAAGTGATCGGCATGGCCGTTAAACAGAGAAATATTGTTGAGTACTATCACGGCAACCTCAGTAATCGTCTAGCGTTTTGGGAGAGACGCGCGGCTTCCGCGGTCAGCGCCTCGGGTGTATCAAACCCTCCGAGGTTGGTGCCCAATACCAACTTATCAGCATGAGCGTAATGGCGAAGCGCACTAGCCGCCACCTCGCCTTTCACGTGTGTATCAAACCATAGCTTTTGTAGTTCATGCCCAAATCCGTTCTGTTTCACACTTTCTGAGACCTTGGGGTCTATTTGCGCCAGTTGATCAATTTTTTCAGCCAGGAATGCCGCCGTACCACCACCATGCGAGACACAGACGTCAAGCCTGGGATGTCTATCGAGCACGCCACCGAGAAGCAGCTGCGCGACTGCCAGCGTCTCCTCGTGCGCGTAACCCAGGCTGAGCGAAAAGTTGTGGAAGTTAAGACGGTTGTCTTTTAGTCCACCTACGCCGTCGGTGGAGCTCGCATGAACAAACAGCGGCACATTGAGAGTAGTGAGTTTGCGATAGAGGTCGTCCAATGAGTGGCAGGCAAAACCCTGGGGGATGTCCGTGCCAATCATGGCGCCCTTCAGGCCTAAGGTACTGACAGCGCGCTCCAGCTCATCGCACGCAGCAGAAATATCTTGCATGGGAAGGGCGGCCAGACCGACAAGTCTGTCGGGAGCTTCTGCGACGGTGCGCGCCATCAGTTGATTGTGTCGGTGGCAAAAGTCAGTGGCGGTGTCGGGTTCAATACCGTGGAAGAAAGTGAGGGGATTGGGGGAGAGCACCTGAAGATCGATGCCGAGTCGATCGAGATGCGAGATTCGCAAACCGAGATCAGTAAAGACCGTGTCCTGATAAGAGATCGGCTTCATCGTGTAGCCACCAGTCCGAAAAAACGGTACGCCAGCCTCATCGATGCCGGCCTCAGGGCCATAGGGGCCTGCGTCGCCATTTAGCGCCTCAAACACCACATGGGCGTGCACATCGATAACTTCTACTGCCACAGTCGGTCCTTTTTGCTACTGCCTCGCGAGGGCGCGTCATAGGTAGGTCGCCTCGCATCAGTTTGCACCATGTCGCTCCGCCTTACGATGATGACAGATCACTTTACGATGACATGCGCTGCCAGTACTCTGCTGATCGTCCATATTTTCAAAGGCTCCAGATGCCAAAACTCATCCCCATCAGTGCCTGCGGGGGGTTGCTCGTACTTTTTTCTTCGGCTGTCTTTTCAGAGACGGTAATCGTTAATTTAGAAGAGCCGAATGCTGACGGTGCCTACACGGGTATCGCCAACTTACGAGGCTGGGCGGTCGCGGAGTCAGGCATTGCTGCCGTAGAGATCGATATCGACGGTAACTATGCGTTTGATGTGCCTATGGGAGGCTCGCGAGGTGATGTAGGGAAGGCCTACCCCGATTTTCCTGACGCCGATGCATCAGGGTTCTCTATGGCCTACAACTACAAGGGGCTTGCTCCGGGCGAGTACGTTTTCACCGCGCGGGCGATCTCTAACGACGGAAGCATTGCGACACAAAACGCGACCGTGAAGGTTGACCGATTCTTGTCTTCATACGTTGGGGACAGCTCGCAGGTTAATACGTCTACGGTATCAGAGGTGTTATTGACCGATGCCACTTTTACGCTGAAAGGTCTCACCGTTGAGGGGCGTCAGTGGGATGTAGTCATGGGTTTTGATACTGCAACGCAGGGCTTTGAAATCACTGATATTGCTGCGGTGGGCGCATCCGATACGGGGGCGGCATGTCCGTCCACCAGCTGGAGTTCCGGAGATTACACCTTCGAGCAGGACGGCATCGCGCGCCAATTCCGGGTGCGGCTTCCGGCCGGCTACAGTGCCGATCAGGCTTATCCGTTGATTGTGTTATTTCACGGTTGGGGCGGCGATCAGGGCGAGTTTCTGGACAACGTCACGGTGCAGTCACAGTCAGACCAGCGAGGCTACGTGTTGGTGGCGCCACTGGGGCTGGGTCGAGAAGAACCGGGTAATCGATTTTCGTCCTGGTCGTTTCAGGGGTCTACCACAGGTCTCGACGGGGATGGCCTCAACGCAACTGTAAAAGATGACACAAACGCGATTTGTGATGATGACAGGACCGCAGACTACACCTACCCGTCGTGCGAGGGGATTGCGCAGAACGGTTGCGCCTGGACGCAATGCTCCGTTGACGATGTGGCATTTGCGGCGGCGCTGGTTCAAGAAGTGTCGGCTAATGCCTGCATTGATTCGGACCGCGTCTATGCAGTGGGCGGTTCGAATGGCGGTATGTTCGTCTGGGATCTGGGCCGCGACGAGCGCAGCGCGGGAGTGTTCACGGCGGTAGCTCCCATTTTGGGTTTGCCTCATCGAGGCTATTTAGACCCGCCCATATCTGAAGGCGGTATGCCCGTCATTTCGATAACTGGTTCACGGGATAGAACTGTCCCTCCCGGCGAATGGGGGCAGGATAGTTTCACCACTACCTCCGACGGAGACGTCTATTATTACGCCAGCGCCTCAGCGATCACCAAGGTGTGGGCCGAGGCCCAGGGCTGTGATACCACGGTGCCGGCGGCGCCCATTGATATTGGCAGCTCCAGTATGGAGTGCCGCGGTTGGTCTTATTGTCAGAGCGACTCACAATGGCCGCCGGTAGTCGATTGCCGGGGTGATATGGGCCACGTCTATAACCTCAGCGCCAGCTGGCCATTAATTCTGGATTTTTTTGAGCAGCTATAGCGCTCACTGTGGCAGGGTAGGCGGCGAAGCGGCCTTTAGGCTCGACGGTAGGGGACACAACAGATCATGACATTTCCAATTGAAGCGGTTCGACAACAGTTCCCCTCACTGTCAACAACGGACGGCGGTCAGCGCCGCATTTATTTTGATAACGCGGCCGGTACACAGGTACCCAGGCAGACTATCGACCGCATCGTCGATTTTTTTCACCGCTACAACAGCAACACCGGAGTCTTTAACCCAACCTCTGTTGAGGTCGACGCACTCTATGACGATGCCGTGAGATCCATGGCCGATTTTTTGGGGACGAACGACCCCGGTGAGGTGTTGATCGGCGCCAATATGACGACGCTGACATACCAGCTCGCGCGCAGTCTCGCGCATCGGTTTGAACCGGGTGACGAAATCATTATCACGCGGATGGAGCATGAGGGGAACGTCTCGCCCTGGCTGCAGATGGCCGAAGACAATGGCCTGATCGTTAAATGGCTTGAATTTGATCGAGACGCATGGCGTGTCGAACCCGCACTGCTCGAGCCCCTGCTCAGTGAACGCACGCGGTTATTGGCGCTCAATTACGCGAGCAATCTGACTGGTGGTGTGAACGACGTCAAAGCGCTAACCAAGATGGCGCAGGACGCTGGCGCGATTGTCTACGTCGACGCGGTTCAGTATGCATCTCATCGACTGATCGATGTGAAAGAGCTCGGTTGCGATTTTCTCGCCTGCTCGCCGTACAAGTTTTATGGCCCGCATCTGGGCGTGGTGTATGGCAAGCGGGAGCGATTGGAGTCCCTCCGCGCATACAAACTCCGCTGTGCCAGCAATGACCTGCCTTTTCGATTCAGTCTGGGCACCCCGGCATTTGAGTTGATCGCGGGCCTGATGGGCACGCTTGAATACTTTCAATGGCTGGCAGCCGAGACCGGCTGCAGTGGCGATCGCCGTCAGTTATTCGAGGGCGCCTACGCGGAGATGGGCGCACACGAAGACGCCTTGTCAGAGCAGTTACTGGCGGGTTTGGTGGCGATGCCGGGGCTGACCATGCGGGGAGCGAACACCCTGACCCATCGCGTGGCGACCTTCTCTTTTACCCATGACCGGCACCCTGCCAGTGCCATTGCTCGACAGCTTTCAGATAAGGGCCTTTACTGCCACTGGGGCGACAACTACGCGTTTGAAGTGGCGAAAGCGCTGGATCTTGACCCGCAGGAGGGCGTGCTGCGTCTTGGGCTGGGTCATTACAACACCACTGACGAAGTCGCCGAGGCGCTGAAGCTTATCGAGGGTGTGCTCGCGGCCTGATGAGGTTGCGCCGCCTCAGACGTTCTCGAGCTCTGACCAGATCGCTTCAACCCACTCACGGATTTGCAACCCTTCTTGCCAGCGATCAGACAGCTCACGCTGGTCGGCACCCGTGATCGCATAAGCTGGCGGTCCAAGCTCCACCAAAAAACTGAGGGTGGCATCGTGAATCTGCCGGGCACGCCATCCCGAGATGCCCTGTTGCCACCACTGCCGATACTGGGCAACCCACTCGCGATGCTGGGGGAAATCAATCGCAATCTGGATTTGCTGATTGTTCGAGATCCGCCCCTGAAACGAATCTGAGCGCTCTAGGATCGTCGAAAAATAGCCCTGATCAGTCTCATTCAGCGGGATTTGCAGTTCGCGGTCGACGACAAAGTGAGAGAGGTCCGCACACAGCCGCAGCTCGGGGACCTTCTCCAGCACTTCCAGCGTAAAAAACAGGTCGTTCAAGGTGCCGTTGCGGTGCGTCTCCAGCAAGAGCGGGAAGTCATACGCTTTTGCCATCGCGAGCCAGGTCTCGATGACCGGCACGGCCTCTGTTGCGGTCAATGGCATGACACCACCAATGACGTTGACCTGAGTGGCATTCATTTCTGCGGCCATCTCTAACAGCGGCTGCATCGCCTCCACGTCGTGGGGAAAGGCGTTGACCATGCACTTCAGTCCCAGTCGCTCAAAGGCGGGCTTTAGCGCCAAGCAATCGGGGATTTCGGACACATTCGGGTCGACACAGGCGCCCGCGTAGCCGGCCTCGGCAATGCGCTCCATGTGCGCTTCGACAGGGTCCTCGGCTTGTCCGGGAATACGCCGCTCCATCGCCCAAAGCGATTGGTAAATATCGAGGGTATGTGCCATGGATGCGGTGTTAGAACGACGTCAGAAACGACGCAGCGTTGCCGCCGGTTAGCTGAGCGGATTGGGCTGCACGCAAAAAGTCTTTGCCCGACGCAGAAGAGAGCCCGGGCGCGTCATGGAAAATACGGTAGCGGCGGTAACGGACGTACATCACTAACTGTGGCCACAGGCGAATCACCGTGTCAGGGTCTTCCCCGAAGAGCTCGCGGTGCAGCGAAGGCAACTCAAACCACGGGGTGGTGGGTTTGGCGTGATGGGCGTTGTGGTAACCAAAGTTTAGGATCAGCCAGTTCACCCACTCATACCGCCAGGACAGAATTGGGCTGAAAGTGTGCTCCTGCTCCCACGCTAAATCCCCTTTGTTCTCGGACACTTCATCGGTATAGAGATTGGTGCGGTAGGGGTAGTCGTGCTCGAGGCCGTCAACGAACCGCAGCACAATAATCATCAGCATATAGGCGATCAGATAGCCGACGAAGGCGACTGGAGCGGTCCAGGCGAGTGCGGCGAGCAGGCTGAAGCGAACCATAATCACGCCGACGTTACGCGACAGCTGGTTGCGGCGCTGGGGAATAATAAAAGCGGTAAACACCATAATGGTGTGCATCAAGATGCAGTGAGCGGGTATGAAACACCACTCTAGGAAGATCGTGATGCGATAAACGAGCGGATGCTTTTTGAAAAAACCCTCGTAATCAAACCACACCACATCGTCGTTCTCGACGTGATGCCGGAAGTGCTTGGTGCGGATGTCCTCAACCATGCCGTAGCAGGACCCGCAGATCCACCCCAGCCAGCCGGCCAGTTGGTTGTTGTGCCGGTTAACGGTAAACACGGTGTTGTGGGCGCATTCGTGAATCATGTAGGCCGCGATGATCATGCCGTGACCCAAAAATAAAACCCCAGGGATGAAGCCCGGCAAGCCTCCTGAAAATAGCAACCACCATCCCACGACATAAGCGGTCAGTGAGTAGGCGATGGCACCCGTATGCCAACGTCGCCCTTTGGCAGATTTAAAAGTCCAGGTCGTCATCTGAGAGTAAATCCCACATTATTGGCTGACTCATAGCGGTGTGACATGGTCATCTGATTGACCAATAGGTCAGACAACGTCTCAGCGCTCTTTCCGCGCGCAGTATACGAACGCGTGGCAGAGAAAAAAACCAAGCAAAGGTTGGTCGTTGCAGTGCTGCGCCACAGTGGCCCCTTACTCCGAGCGGTAGTCCTCCACCGGTTGCCCCAGCAGTCTGAGGCCGACCACGGTGACCGCTGCGGCCCCCAGCATGCCGATCCAC
>CALKHC010000047.1 GCA_938091425.1 uncultured Luminiphilus sp.
AATCTTGCTCGAGGCGATGGCCTTTGCGGCTACGCCACCCGAGCGCGCAGCTGCCGCTGGCTGAAGGCTGTTACGTTTTTGTTGGGGTTTTCTCATGGCTCGGAGCCATTACCAGCAACACGCAGCCTCCCCCTGATTTAACATGAAATCTGTTTATTAATCCCCACGCCGTGGGGTCGAGGTGTCGAATGTCAAATGAAGAAGGGCTTAAAGAAGTGATGGAGCTATTACATGAGCTCAAGCTGGAGCTGGTGGCAGAGATGGATTACGCCTCACTCGAGCTGCAGGTCGAGGCCATTATCGACAAGGTGTATTTGCTGACAGAGACCGCGGAGTAAGCCGTAACCCATTCGCCCGGATGAAGGCTGCTTCAGGCCAGTGGGTCAAACATGTCTGCTGATGAGGATCTCTGCGCCAGCCCGAGCGAATGAATCAAGGTCGTTCTAGTGTGCTCACCAAGTCCTTGAACGCATCGGCGTTCTCGTCGCTCATCGACATGAGCGTGCGATGCGCTTCCAGCACCTGTTTTTTCACTTCGCCTTCCTCACAGGGCACTGCGGGGATTTCCGAGATTGTCGAGTCGGTGTTGCAGCATTCGCTGCGCCGCTCAAAAAGCTGATCAAAGCCCATGGCGTCGAGCAGCCGATCGATGCTCGGGTTGGTGCTGAAGATGGCAGGCCTAAAATCGAAACGCTCTTTGGTCTGAATCGCCAGCTGGGCGAGCATGCCCAATGTCGTGCTATCTAGACCGTCGGCCTCCGTTACATCCACCCATACGCTCATAAAGCTGGGCTCGGCGAACATCGATTGAAAGTACTGGTCCAGCGCCGTGCACATGGTCAGGCGCACGTCGCCCTCGAGCTTCAGCACGTGGGCGCCGTCGTTGGACGCCGCGCAAATCCGGCAGTCGCTCATCCCACACCCCGGCTCACAAACAACCCCGCAATATCGTCAGCCAAATCATCTGAAGTCACTTCGCCTAAATCCAGCCGGCGAATCAGGTCACCGGGCTTCTCAAGGGTTCCACCAAGACGCTGGAGCAGAGTTTTCTCGCGCTCGATCAAATCGACCTCATCAATGGTCTCCAACACACCATCGGACATCAATACCAGCATGAACGTCTCGGGCAATAGGGTCTCTTCAAAACCATAGGTGGCCTCGGGGGTGAGACCAACCGGCATACCTTCACCGGGCAGGTACTCGATGTGATCAGGCGTCATCAGCACAGGTTTGGGCAGGTGCCCGGCGACAGAGTATTGCAGGGTGTTCGCCTCATAGTCGAGGCACCCCACCACCATGGTGGCGTACTTGTTCACATGGAGCTCTAGCAGTTCGCGATTGGCAAGCGCCAGCATCTCAACGGGATCAATCACGGTCTTATCGTCGCGGCGCAGGTAATCCGAGCGCTTGCGGGCAAATAAATTCTTCAGCAGCACCGTGGCAAAGGCCGAGGAACTGCCGTGTCCCGATACATCGGCCAAGAAGAACACCACCTTGCTCTTACCCACCTTGAAGTAGTCGGTGAAGTCACCGCTCAAATAGAGCGAGGGTAGGATCCGGTGACTGAACCAGTAATCCCCCGCTTTGAGGGAGTGCGCAGGGAACATCGCTTTCTGCACCTGACGCCCTGCCGCCTGATCCTGCTCCAGGATCCGCAGCGAGTGGCTCAGCTCTGTGTTGGCCCGCTCCAGGCTCTCGTTGGATTCCACCAGGTCGCGCTGCAATTGTCGGTGATGCACGCTGCGCTCAATGGCGCGCCTCACCAGACCCGGTTTCTCGACGGGGTTCACGAAAAAGCTGGCCGCGCCCAACCCGAGCGCAGTGGTCATGCTGTCCATGTCGCGGTGGTCAGTGACTGCGAGCACCGGCACCTGCACATCGAAATTACGCATCACACGGCGCACAGAGGCCCAGGACACGTTCAGCAACTCCACGTGACAGATCACGCAGTCCCAAGGGCTGTCCGGGCCAAGCACGGCCTCGATATCGGGGGCTTCAGGGGTGATTTCGTAGCGGTGGTGGGGGTCATCTAATGCAGCGACCAGCGCAGACGCGCGGTCCGCCTGATCATCGACTACTAACACCGAGCCCACCTGAGTCATATCAGCAGCGCTGGATCCAACGCTGGCAACGCATCAGAATTCTTCCTCGTCCCAGTCGCTATCAAACTCGGAGAAGTCGTCTTTGACCTGCCCACCGGCTTCGAGCACTGCGCGGCTCTGCAAATACACATCGCGGAAAAAGACATAACGATCGCCGGTCATGATCTCCTCGGCATCGAGCAGTCCAGCGCGGATATCCAGGACATTAAACATCCGCAAACCCCAGTAGGCTTCATCATTCATCATCTGCCCGGTGGGCGACATGTAGGCATCAATACTGGCACCGAAGGCGGCGCGCACGGTGCTCGGTCCAATGATGGGCAGCACCACGAAATTGCCGCGGGGTAAGCCCCAAATGGATAGCGTGTGGCCAAAATCGGTCTCGTAACGTGGGATGCCGGCCATCGACGCCACATCGAACAAACCGAAAAGACCGATGGTCGAATTCGCAACAACGCGGAACGTGTTGTTCACCGCTTGCTCGATTCGGCCTTGAAACAGTGCGTTTAAGGCGCCGTTGAAGTCGTAG
>CALKHC010000048.1 GCA_938091425.1 uncultured Luminiphilus sp.
GTCGAAGGTGAAGGTGACGCCATGGTGACGCGCGCGCCCAAGGCGTCGATGACCATACAACACCTGCTTTGCCACACGGCGGGCCTCACTTACGGCGGCTTTCTGCCCGGTCTGGAGTTGCCTGTGGATCCCGCTTACGCCGCAGCAGGCATATCTAGGGCGGGTACCGACACCCTGCAGGAGTTTGTTGAAAAACTCGCAGAGGTGCCACTGCTCTATGAACCGGGATCACGGTGGAGCTACTCCATGAGTACCGATGTGTGCGGCTATTTGGTTGAGGCGATATCGGGCCAACCCTTCGAATCTTTTCTGCAGGAACGACTCTTTGAGCCCCTCGACATGCCCGACACCGGCTTCAGTGTTTCTGATGCGCAATTGGATCGTTTTGCCGCCTGTTATGAGCGCGCACCAGACAAATCTCTGCGTCTGCAGGACGACCCGGAAACAAGTCGCTATCGCAGCGCACCGAAGGCGCCCTCCGGCGCAGGCGGACTGGTCGGCACAGTCAGTGACTATGCCAATTTCTGCGAAATGCTGGTCCAAAAGGGGCAGTTCCGAGGACAACAGATCATCGGCCGACCGATTTTGGAGCTGATGACACGCAACCACCTTGGTGATCAGTCGCTGGCGCAGATGGCAGTCGGGGGGTTTTCAGAAACCAGTAACGACGGTGTGGGCTTTGGATTGGGCTTCGCCACCACGATGAATGCGGCCGCTTCGGGGACCGTCGGCGAGGGCGACTTTTATTGGGGTGGTCTGGCCTCAACACTATTCTGGGTCGACCCCGTCGAAGATCTCTACGCCATTTTTATGACCCAGCTGATTCCCTCTTCGACCTTCAATTTCAGAGGGCAGATCAAAAACCTCGTGTATGGGGCCCTATCTTAAGCGCCTATTCATTGACAGTCAGGGCAACCAACTGGCCGGCCTCCCCAGGCGCTCCCGTTGCCACAACGATGTACTGCTGCCCGCCGATCGCATAGGTCATGGGAACGCCCGTCTGACGCTGCCCCAGATCAATCTCTGCCACTAGCTTCCCAGAGAGTTTGTCATGCGCTTTGAAGCGTGAACCACCCCATCGCGCGCCATACATGCCCGCCCCCTCCCCGGAGAAGAGTAGCGTTTTGGTAACCAGCAACGCGGAACGATCGTCGTTGCCGGTGTGGGACATGGCTACGCCAGCCAGCTGCGGGTGATCGCGGACCTCCTGCGGCGTCTCACTATTTGGGCGCTGCCAAAGCAACTTGCCAGTATTCAGATCCAGCGCGCTGATCCAACCCCATGGCGGCTTAAGGAGCGGCAGATCAAAGGGGCCGTCCAGTATCGCGTCCCTCAGCACGTAGCGCATGGTGGATCGATCGGGGTCGCTGATGAGCCCTACTACCTCTGGCGATACCGCGTAAGAAACATACATTAGGCCTGTCTCGGGGTCGGCCACCGCGCCCTGCCAATTGGCACCGCCGACTGAGCCAGGCAGGACGAGAGTGCCACCATTCTCAGGATTCACCAGCGTTGGGGGCGTGTAAAGCGGCCCCAGCGTGTAGCCCGCAGCAATTCGCTGCGCCTCGGCATAGATCTCTGGCGTCAGATCGTTGAGTTGGTCTTCAGTAACACCGGTGCGACCAAAAGGCTCTGGCAGTGAGGGTATCGGCTGAGTGACCGCGGTCTGCTCACCAGGCACGTTACTCTGAGCAACCGCGACCTCGTCAATAGGCCACACAGGTTCACCAGTGCGGCGATCAAAAACAAAGGTCAGTCCCTGCTTAGTGATCTGCGCCACCGCGGGTATCTCTTGGCCATCCACCGTGACATTGAGAAGGACTGGCGGCGCAGGCAAATCGTAATCCCAAATGGGATGATGAACGGTCTGAAAATGCCAGACACGCTCACCCGTCAAGACGTCTAAGCACACCAGGCTTTGCCCATAGAGATTGTCGCCTAGTCGGTGACCACCGTAGTAATCGCTGGTCGGCGCCTCCACCGGGAGGTAAACGTAGCCCAACTCGGGATCCGCGCTCATCGGCGCCCACACGCCGGCGTTTCCCGTGTACTCGGCAGAGCTACCACCCCATGACGCGAAGCCGCTCTCGTCTGCCGTAGGAATAGTATTGAAACGCCAGAGCTGCTCACCCGTGTTCACATCATAAGCAGTGACCTTGCCCTTGAGAGCCTGTGGCGATACGGGCGCGCCACTAAAAGTAAACGCAGCGCCCACGATCACCACGTCATTCACAACAATAGGGGGTGAGCTGGCGCCAATGGGCGCGGTGATAGGGTCCAGTGCCACACCCAGCTGTGATTTAAGATCAACGATGCCGCCCTCCCCGAAGTCGGCGCGTAGCTGACCCGTCAGGGCGTCGAGTGCAATCAACTGATAACCGGGGGAGATCACAAAAATGGTGTCTCGATCTGTTCCGCGGTGAATGGCGACGCCCCTACCCGGCCCTTTGCGCGGAGCATGGGTTCCCCGCTCCCCCTCATCCAAGCGATACATCCAAATCGTCTCGCCCGTTGCCGCGTCGATTGCCACAACAGCGCGCCGCGCCCCCGCAGTCGCGTACAGCACGCCATTCGCCATGAGAGGCGTCACCTGGTAGTTCGGCCACGGAGATGCGCCGAAATTATCGGACTTCCAGCGCCACGCCACCTCGAGATTCGCCACGTTACCCTCATGGATGAGATCGAGTGATGAGTAGTTCGTGCTGTGCGGCGTGCCGCGGTGATGTAGCCACTCCGTCATCGTATTAGAGAGGACGGAGACAGTGGGCAGAGGTGGCTGTTTACCCGCATCCGGATATCCGAGCGCAACGCTGCGTGCAAGCTCCCACCTAAGATCGAGTTCCGTCGCGCTCGCGTCATAACCGTTTTGATACAGCACAAAAGCTAATACCGCCGCGTACTCGCGCTCAGCCAACCCTCCCGGGTTAGTGGACGGCATACTCGTGGTCGTGACATCGAATAGCTGACCCGTCAGGCGCGTGGCCCAGCGATCTTGAAACGCTTTACCCGAGAGGGCAGGCCCCGATTCATTGCCAAGCAGAGTCATCCCATGACAGCTGGCGCAGTGCTCTGCATAGACCGCCCCGCCTTCCGCTGCCTGAATCAGGCTATAACTTGGTGTGTTGTGTGAAGCCCCCGCGTCAGGACGTGTCCAAACGATGCTACTGATCAACACTAAGGAGCCGGCAAGCAGCCCAGACTTTGTGGCCCGCGGGGTCATGCTGCCAGCACTTCGAGATGAGCCAAGGTCGAATCAGCCAGCGCCTGAAGGTCGTAACCCCCCTCAAGTGTTGACACGATGCGGCCCTGCGAAAATTGCTCGGCCAGCGCAGTGATCTCTTTTGTCACCCAGGCAAAATCGGTCTCCTCCAGATTGATGTGTGCCAGAGGGTCCTCGCGGTGCGCGTCAAACCCTGCCGAAATCAGGATGAGGTTAGGCCGGTGCGTTTCCACCGCCTCCCACCAGGAGCTTGAGACCGCTCGCCTGAAATCATCGCCTGACGCACCGGCGGCCAGCGGCGTGTTAACAATATTCGGCGCCACCACATCGTGAAGGCGATCAGGGTAATGAGGGTGCTGAAAACTGGAACACACCAAGATCTCGGGATGTTTACGACACAAATCGACAGTGCCATTACCGTGATGGACATCAAAATCCAAAATCGCCACCCGATCAATGCCCGGCAGGTTCAGCGCGTTGATAGCAGCGATGGCGACGCTGTTCAGCAGGCAAAACCCCATAGGTGAGTTGAACTCGGCATGATGTCCCGGTGGTCGCACCGCGCAGAACACCCGAGTCTCGTCGGTCGATACCACATCGCTGACCCCTTGCCAGACTGAACCCGCCGCCTGCAAAGCGGCGGCCATGCTTGAAGGACCCATCCAGGTATCTGGATCCAGTGGCGTCAGCCCTTCGCTAGGGTTTGATTGCCTGAGCCGCTTAAGCAGTTGGGGGTGATGGGCTTGGTGCACCAATTTATCTTCAATCGGCGAAGCCTCCCGCACGGGATGGTCCTGTGTGAAACCGGTTTGCTCGAGGTGCGCCAGCAGAAACGCCAAGCGGTCGGACCGCTCCGGATGACCCTCGGGTGTTTGATGACTGACGCAATCAGCATGACTGTAGAGCCGCACGTTCACTCCGTCTCAAAGGCTTCGTAATAGCGCTAGCCTATACGGGCTGGGAAACTGAGGGCAACACCCTGAAAAAAAATGCGCAACGCCAAGCCTAGGTTTCGCGTTGCGAAGCCTATCCCGACTGGTTATGCTCAACCTATAGGCTCATTTTGAGCTTCGCCGCTCTTGTGTCAGCTGAGTAAGCAGCCGCGCTCAACTATTCATCATGCTAATTGACTGTCTATGGATTACGCTTCAGCTCGAGTATTGATTACAGGCGGCACCGGCTCTTTCGGTCAACAGATGGCAGATCACCTGCTACATCAGGGCTGCCAGCATATTCGAATCTTCAGTCGAGATGAATCCAAACAGGACATGATGCGCAACGCATTCAATTCTGACTCGTTACAGTTCTACATTGGCGATGTGCGCTCTACGGAGTCTGTGCGTGATGTTATGCACGGCGTAAACTATGTTTTTCACGCCGCAGCACTAAAACAGGTGCCATCCTGCGAGTTTTTTCCGCTGGAGGCAGTGCGCACCAATGTCCTCGGTAGTTCGAATGTAATTAATGCGGCGATAAATGCAGGTGTCGACCAGGCCGTGTGCTTGAGTACCGACAAGGCGGTGCTACCGGTTAATGCGATGGGTATGACCAAGGGATTGATGGAGAAGACAGTACAGGCCGCCTCAAAGGGTTCAAACAATGGTGGGACTGTCGTCTCCTGTGTTCGCTACGGGAATGTGATGTATTCGCGCGGCTCTGTCAT
>CALKHC010000049.1 GCA_938091425.1 uncultured Luminiphilus sp.
ACGGTTGAGAAAAAAGGCAAGAAAAACATATTCTCAGGACGGATTCTTGAGATTGAAGGTTTAGAGTCACTGACCGTTGAACAGGCATTCGAGCTGTCCGATGCGTCAGCTGAGCGATCAGCCGCCGGATGCACCATCAAACTTGGGGAAGACACCATTGCCGAGTATCTGCGATCCAACATTGTGCTGCTACGTTCAATGATCGCCGAGGGCTACGGTGACGCCCGCACGCTGGAGCGACGAGCCAGAAATATGGCGGCATGGCTGAAGAGCCCTGAGCTACTGCACGCGGATTCAGATGCAGAGTATGCGGCGGTCATCGAAATTGATCTGGCTGAGATCGATCAACCCATTGTGTGCGCCCCGAATGACCCCGATGACGCACGCCTCCTCTCCGAAGTACAGGGAGATCAGGTCGACGAGGTATTCATTGGCAGTTGCATGACCAACATTGGCCATTTCCGAGCCGCGGGCGAGCTACTAGAAGCGCATGGCGCACCGGTCAGCACAAGAATGTGGATCTGCCCGCCCACCCGCATGGACGAGCATCAGCTTATGGAGGAAGGCTACTACGCGATCTTTGGTCGCGCAGGCGCGCGAACCGAAATGCCGGGCTGCTCGCTGTGCATGGGGAATCAGGCTAGAGTCGCACCTAAATCTACGGTGCTGTCGACGTCTACCCGTAATTTTCCAAATCGGCTTGGCGAGGGTGCGAATGTGTACCTCACCTCCGCTGAACTCGCCGCCGTCGGTGCCCTACTCGGAAAACTGCCGACCCCTGCCGAATATCTGGAATACGCTGGCAAGATTGATTCCATGGCAGACGATATCTATCGCTACATGAATTTCGATCAGGTTGTGGCCTTCCAGAAGCTGGCCGAGGACGGCGAACGCATTGCGGCAACTATTATCGATGAAGTCGCGTGAGCGCGACCGTTGGCTGGGGGCACCTGAACGCGGCTATGGACGAGATAGCATAAGCAAAATTTGAGCTGATTACCGCGCCAGCGCCGCGAAGCCACGCAAGCAGTCTGCCTGTATATCTTCGAGATCCTCGAGACCGACGGCGATCCGCACCAACCCGTCGGAAATGCCCGCTGCCTCACGCTGCTCCACTGTCAGACGCCCATGGGTAGTCGACGCGGGATGCACAATAGTGGTCTTGGCGTCTCCCAGATTTGCCGTGAGCGACATCAGCTCAGTCGCATTGATGAACCGCCAGGCCGCCTCGCGGCCCCCCGCCACCTCAAACGCCAGCACGCCGCCAAATCCCTGCTGCTGCCTGGTCGCCAACGCGTGACCGGGGTGCTCTGCCAGTCCACAGTAATGAACGGCTTCTACACAGGATTGCCCGATCAGCCATTCAGCAAGACGCTGTGCGTTATCAGAATGAGCCTGCATTCTCAGGTCCAGTGTTTCCAATCCCTTCAGCATCACCCAGGCATTAAACGCGCTCATTGTGGGTCCGCACGAGCGATTAAACGCCACTACTGGAGCGATCAGCTCCTCTGAACCCACCAGCGCACCGCCTAATACCCTGCCCTGGCCGTCGAGATACTTAGTGGCAGAGTGGGTCACGATGTCTGCACCCAGCAACAACGGGTTTTGCAGTGCCGGCGAGCAAAAACAATTGTCGACGGCCAGTATGGCCCCAATGTCTTCGCTGATCTGCGCTAGCGCAGCAATGTCTGCCACAGCATTCAGCGGATTCGACGGGGTCTCGATAAAGAGCATTCGGGTAGTCATTGTGGCCGCACTGCGCCACCGATTCGGCTCACCAAGGGGTATGAAGCTCACCTCAACGCCAAATTTCTGTAGCGTATTCTGAAATAGACCCACCGTGGCACCAAACACATCGCGCGAGCACAGCACATGGTCCCCAGCCTTGAGGTGGGTCAGGCACAGGGCCAAGATGGCCGACATTCCAGACGCAGTCGCCACCGCGGACTCTCCTTGTTCGAGCGAGGCTAATCGCTCTTCGAAGGCCCTGACGGTCGGATTGGTATAGCGAGAGTAGACATTTCCATCGGCTTCACCCGCGAACTTTGCGGCAGCATCCTCGGGCGAATCAAAGAGGAAACTGGAGGAGGCGAAGATAGGCTCAGCGTGCTCGCCCTCGCCCGTACGGCGTATGCCGGCCCTGATGGCACGAGTGCGAGGCCCGGCATCATCAAGCCACTTGCCAGTATCTTTTGTCATGGCTCAGTTGTCGTTGTGCAGGCCGACAACTGCCCCTTCGCTGGCGCCCAGGAACGGTCCCCGCCCCTTGGCGCCATCTGCGCGTGCAGCCTCAATCGATTGCAGATACTGATCATCGATGTTCCCCGTGAGGTACCGGCCGTCGAACACCGAAGACTCGAATCCGTCGACTTCGGGATTACCCTCACGCGAACATTCGATAAGGTCATCAAGATCCTGATACACCAGCCAGTCAGCACCGATTTCCTCTCGTACCTCCTCGACGGTTCTACCGTGAGCAATCAGCTCGGTTGCGGCCGGCATGTCGATACCATAAACATTGGGGAATCTAACCGGCGGCGCGGCAGAAGCAAAGTAAACCTGCCGCGCGCCCGCGTCGCGCGCCATTTGAATGATCTGACCGCACGTCGTACCCCGCACAATAGAGTCGTCAATCAAAAGGACTGTTTTATCCTTAAACTCCAGCGGCACAGGATTCAGCTTCTGCCTCACAGATTTTTTTCGCTCACTCTGCCCTGGCATGATAAAAGTGCGTCCGATGTAGCGATTTTTCATAAAGCCTTCGCGGAACTTGACGCCTAATTCATAGGCTAGCGATTGACCGGCAACCCTGCTGGTATCAGGAATGGGAATGACGACATCGATATCGTTTTCAGGCCGTTCTCTCAGAATCTTTTTGGCCAGCGCCGCCCCCTGGCGCATGCGCGTCTTATAGACAGAGATGCTGTCTATAAGAGAGTCCGGACGGGCGAAGTAGACATGCTCGAAAATGCAGGGGGTCAGCTTTGGCGAATCGGCGCATTGTTCTCGGTGCAGTTCACCGGCCTGCGTGACGCAAATCGCTTCACCCGGCAGGACATCACCCAATAGCTTGAAACCCAACACATCCAGCGCAACACTCTCAGAGGCTACCATGTACTCAATGCCGCCCCCTTTACCCTCGCGCTGACCGACAACCAAAGGACGGATGCCATTGGGATCGCGAAACGCGACCAATCCAAAACCGGAAATCAGCGCCACTGCGGCATAACCTCCCTCGCATCGCTTGTGGACAACCTTAATGGCATCAAAAATGTCACCGGCCGTGGGCTGGAGCTTGCCTAGCCGGTGCAGCTCATGGGCAAACACATTCAGCAACACCTCAGAATCTGAATCGGTATTGAGGTGCCGAAGGTCGGACTGGAACAGCTCGTCTGACAAAAAAGTGGAATTAGTGAGATTGCCGTTATGCGCCAGCGCTATCCCGTAGGGAGAGTTCACGTAGAAGGGCTGGGCCAATGCGGTGCCCGAGCTTCCCTGAGTGGGATAGCGCACGTGACCGATACCAAAGCGGCCGAGTAACTGGGCCATGTGACTGGAACGAAAAACATCGCGCACAAGGCCTTCGCCCTTGCGCTGCATCAGTTTGCCCTCTGAACAGGTCATGATGCCGGCAGCGTCCTGACCCCGGTGCTGAAGCATGGTCAGCGCATCGTAGATGTCAGCGGCGACATCCCGCTCTGCGACCAACCCTACCAGTCCACACATATTGCCTCTCCGGCCCTAGAGCATCTCGCTCGAATCGATAGTGTCCTTCATCGCCTCGGTCGGCTCCGACTCCAAGACCCGATCAAAATTCGCGCCGATCCATTCGGCTACCCATTCTACAGGCTCCATCAGCACCGCCGCATCCAATAGATCTTCATCGGAATCAGGCAAGGCTGCGCGCAAGAGGATACTGATTGCCGCGACGATGATCACCCCTCGAAGCAAACCAAAAATACCACCCAGCAGACGGTTGCCAATATTGAAGCCCGGTTGTCGCATCTGCTTGGACAGAAAAGCCGCGATGACCCCAAACATCATCAGCACAGCAATGAAGGTCAACATCCATCCGAGCAGATACCGGGTCGTGGGCTCGTCGATAAGGTTCCGCGCCAAATTAGCCACCGAGTCGGCAGCCACATTGGCCAGCAGGAAAGCGCTGACCCAGCCAATAATCGAGAGCGCCTCTCGGGCGAAACCCCTGGCAATGCCATAACCCGCGGAGACCAACCAGATAAACAAAATGAACCAATCAAACAGGTTAAAGCTGCCGATCGCTGATACGAGCTGTTCCAGCATGTCCGCCATGCTACTGCTTGTACCTCAGAATCTGGGAATCCACCTTGAGCGCCGCATCGATCTCGGGTTTTAAGCGCATCAGCGGTGCTCGCTCCGCATTAGGCCCAATCTGTATTCGGAACAGTTCATCATCCACCCGGACATAACGATTCGAGAATGCTTTGTAGCCCCGCGCCCGCAAGCCTTCGACGAGCTCATCAGCGCGGGAGGCGCTCCCCACAGTCGCTACTTGCAGAACGTAAAAGATTGCGAGCCCCTGCTCATCCACCAGCGGATCATCGGAGGGAGGTGTCGTCCTCGGCTGCGGCACGGCGACCGCATCACTGTCAGGCAAAGCGGCAAGTGAGCCGGCCCCTGCGTCAGTTCGAGTCTGGGTATCCGCCGATTCTTGAACCTGTGGTGGATTTTCAGGGAGCTCCGGCAACTTGGAGGCCACCACAGACTCGTAACTCTCAGGTTCCGGGATCGGCGTTTGATCAATAGCAGGTCGCTGGGATATCGGCTGCAGAATGATGGGCTCGTGAATCTCCGGCGTCACAAAAATCAACGGCCAGAAGACAATTCCCAACGCCACCAACACCACTGTGCCCACGAGCCGCTGTCTCAATAACGGATCCACTTAGTTCTGCTCCCCACCATGGTGGTGCGCTGCCAGAAACGACGTTGCTTCGCCAACCGAGAAAAACGATCCGAAGACCACTATCCGATCGCCGGCCGTGGTTCGCGTCATCACCGAGTGCCACAAATCCGAAAAGGAACCCTGATTAATCGCCACGTCCATAGGCTCAAGAAACTCCGCTAGGCGGTCGGTCGACATGGCCCTAGGCACACGGCACAGGTCAATAAGATTCCATTCATCAAATGCCGATTTGCACAGCGAAAGCATATCACGAATGGGCTTATCCCCCATGACGCCAAACAAGGCAACGGTCTTGCCGGATACCGGGTGGTCTTCAAGAAATTGCACCAGCTGTGAAACTGATTCAACGTTGTGCGCAACATCCAAAACCAACTCAAAGTCCTGTTTCTGAATTCTGCTGAGCCGTCCGGTGAGATTCACTGCTGCCACTTCATTGACGAGCGATTGATCTACCTTGACCAGTCCACTGACCTCTAGAGCTTGAATCGCCGCGCCCAAATTCACGGGTAGCAACCCGGTATTACCGGGCAGCTGATAGCGCTGGCGAGCGGCTGTATGCAACTCAGCTTCGGAGATACGCCAATCGCGATTAAGCAAATAAGTGTTTGCACCCAGGGCATCTAGTGTCGATAGCAAAGAGCCCGGAGGATCCGGATCAGCCACAACACAGGGCCGACCCGGTCTTGCGACACCCGCCTTCTCAACCGCTATAAGCTCCCGGCTATCGCCCAGCCAGTCAGTATGATCCAGCCCAATGCTGGTCACGACACTCAAATCAGCGTCAATAATATTGACCGCATCAAGGCGCCCACCAAGCCCGACCTCAAGTACCTGAACGTCGACACCCCGCTCTCGGAAAATCCACAATGCGGCGAGCGTGGCGACCTCAAAATAGGTCAAGCTGATGTCAGGACTTGCGCAATCGATGACCTCAAAAGCCGCCACCAATTCAGCATCCTGAACTTCAACTTCATCGATACAGATTCGCTCGTTAAAGCGATTCAGATGGGGCGACGTATAACGGCCTACGCGCTTACCAGAGCTCAGCAAAGCAGCTGAAAGGACAGTCACGACGCTTCCCTTGCCGTTTGTTCCCGCGACAGTCAGTGTTGTCGGTGGTGAAGACATTAATCCCAGCTGCCGGGCCACGGCAGCGACCCGGTCCAGCCCCAGCTCTATCTCAACTGGGTGCTGAGATTCAAGACGTTCCAACCACTCGCTCAGCGACAGCGGGGCCATACTCAGGCTAGGCGGCGCCCCCATCAGCTTCAATAACCTCACCCTCCAAAATCGGCGCAGGCTGCCCTGGCGGCGAGAGATTGGTGAGTTTAGCCAACACACGGGCAAGGGTTTCACGCATGTCGTTGCGATGAACAATCATGTCAATCGCGCCGTGCTCCAGCAAAAACTCGCTGCGCTGGAAACCTTTGGGCAGTTTCTGGCGAATAGTCTGCTCGATGATGTTCGGCCCAGCGAAGCCGGCACGTGCGTCGGGCTCCGCGATATTGATATCACCCAGCAGGGCCAAAGACGCAGAGACACCACCATAAATGGGGTCAGTTAATACCGAGATATAGGGCGTACCCTGCCCTTTCAGACGCTCTATCACCGCGGATGTCTTGGCCATCTGCATCAGCGAAATCAAAGCTTCCTGCATCCGGGCTCCGCCGGAGGCCGAGAAGCAAATTAGGGGAAGGCGTTCTTCAAGCGCCACCGTTGCGGCACGGGTGAACTTTTCGCCAACCGCGTACCCCATAGAGCCGCCATGAAAATCGAACTCGAAAGCCAGCATGATCACCTCGACTCCGAGAATACTGCCACGCATGGCAATCAAGGCGTCTTTTTCGCCCGTACTCCGCTGAGCAGCGGTCAAGCGATCGCGATATTTCCGCTTGTCTTTGAATTTGAGGTGATCGACAGGCTCCAAATCAGCAAACAACTCAGAGGCCCCTCGGTCTAGACACAGCTCAAGGCGACGACGCGCGCCGATGCGCATGTGATGATCACACTTCGGGCACACCTCGGCATTTCTCTCGAGGTCCGGCTTGTAGAGGATGGCCTCGCATTTCACGCACTTTTTCCACAGCCCCTCGGGCACACTGGTGCGGTTTGCGCTCTCATCTTTGTTGACGCCGGACGGCAGGATTTTGTCAATCCAACTCATAGGATCCTCCAACGCGGAAACAGCAGAGTATACGAGGATGTAGTTTTGCTAAGAACGTGAAGAGTCCACACCCGCGCGGATACTTTGTAGCAGTTTTACCGCCGCATCGTGGATCTGGATCTCTTCCAAACCCTCACTAGAACACGCTTTTTGCGCCATTTCTGCGATTAACGCACTGCCGACCACCACCGCGTCAGCAGACGCGGCTACCGCACTCGCGCTCGCAGCGTCCTTGATGCCAAAACCAACCGCAATGGGGAGTGTCGTTTTCTCGCGGATCAGGGAAACATTGCGAGTCACTTCATCAGTGTCCAGTTGCCCAGAGCCGGTGACGCCCTTTACCGCCACGTAGTAGATAAAGCCTCTTGCCCGCTCAACAATCTTCTGTAAACGCGGCTCAGGCGTGGTGGGCGAAATCAGAAAAATGTTATCGAGCCCGACAGCCTCGAGTGCGCCGTCAATGGCATCCACTTCTTCGGGTGGGAGGTCAACGGTAATCAAGCCATCAACCCCAGCGTCAGCACTGGCCGCTGCGAAAGCCTCGTAGCCGAAGCGCTCAATCGGGTTGGCGTAGCCCATCATCACGATCGGAGTCAAATTATTGTCTTTCCGAAACTCTGTCACCATGCTGAGCACCCGTTGCAGGCTCATGCCATTAGCTAAAGCGCGCTCGTGACCTTTCTGAATCACCGGGCCTTCAGACATGGGGTCGGAAAATGGCACCCCCAACTCCAAAATGTCTGCGCCAGCCTCAACCAAGCTGTGCAGCAACGAAACCGTGCCCTCAGGACTGGGATCGCCAGCTACTACATAGGGAATCAAACCTCTACG
>CALKHC010000050.1 GCA_938091425.1 uncultured Luminiphilus sp.
ACGTGCAGTCCCGTGGTCGGGTGTTGACGGAAAAAATGAAGGAGCTCATTCCCCGCCAGATGTTCGATGTCGCGATTCAGGCGGCCGTTGGTGGAAAGATTGTTGCCAGACAGACGGTTAAGGCGCTGCGGAAAAACGTGACGGCCAAGTGCTACGGTGGGGACGTGACGCGTAAAAAGAAGCTTCTAGAGAAACAGAAGGCCGGCAAGAAACGCATGAAACAGGTGGGCAATGTCGAAATACCGCAGTCTGCGTTTTTGGCGGTGTTGCAAGTTGATGGCTGAAGGCGAGACGTTGGTGGCGGTGTATGATCATCGAGCGTGAAAGAACGATAGCTGGTGCTCACCCAGAGTGAGGCGCCACCGCAGATAGAGATTAATACTGGCTATGAATATTGATTTTCCGCTGATTCTGGTGATTGTTGTGCTGGGTAGTGGCGCCATCTGGTTACTCGACAGCTTGCTGCTTGCGCGGGGCCGGGCGGCCCGCCGGCTCCAGTTGGCGGAGCTGTTTCCCGGATACGATCAAGCAGGATCAAAAGCATCACAAGCGTTTGCTGACGCCTGCGATAAAGAAGCCAGCGAGCCGGCCGTGGTGGAATACGCCCGGTCATTTTTTCCTGTATTGGCGGTTGTGCTGGTGCTGCGCTCCTTTTTATATGAGCCCTTTCAAATTCCTTCGTCGTCAATGGTGCCCACTCTAGAAGTGGGCGACTATATTTTGGTTAACAAGTTCTCGTATGGCCTCCGGTTGCCAGTGACGCGCACCAAGATCGTCGACGTCGGGGAGCCAGAGAGAGGGGATGTCATGGTGTTCTTCCCGCCCCATCAAAATGATACGTACTACATCAAGCGGGTCATCGGTATTCCGGGCGATCGGGTGGCTTATCGAAACAAGCAGTTGCTGGTCAACGGTGAGCCGGTACCGCAGGAGTGGTTGGCTGAGTTTCCGAGTGGTCGATACACGGTCAAAATGGGTCGCGAAGCCTTACCCGGGACCGATGGTCATCTCATGCAGGTCGATAATCGCCGGGGGCCGCGTAACTTTTCCGTAGTCGTGCAGCCCGGCCACTACTTTATGATGGGCGACAATCGCGACAACAGCAGTGATAGTCGTGTTTGGGGCCAGGTCCCTGAGCGAGATATAGTTGGCAAAGCGGTAGCGATCTGGATGCATTGGGAGGAGTTTCTCAGCGTGCCCTCCTTTGGGCGTGCGGGAGCCATTGACTGACCGGCCAGGAGGGTAGGTCATGAAAAGACATCAATTTGCAGTAACACAGCCGGTGAGACGCACCAGTGTTCAGGGTTTCAACGTGTGGGCGGTATCGATCAATCTGCTGTTACTTGGCGCGCTGCTGGTAATGGCACTCCGCGTCGTGCCCAGTTACATGGAATACCTGACGGTCAAAGATCTGATCACGCGCGCCGCGGGCGAATATGACCCCCGTAGTGAGACGGTCACCGATCTGAGAGTCCGGCTCGCGAAGTTGCTGAATACCAACCAAATTTACGACACCAGTATTGATGACATTGAGGTCTATCGAGAGCGGGGTGCCATCGTCATCGACGCGAACTACGAGAAGCGTTTCCCGCTTTTCTGGATCCTGGATGGTGTCATGAAGTTTGAGGATCTGATTGTCGAGACGGCGCCAACGGGTCGGACTTGAACGAGCTTGGCAAACCTCAACTCGATGCGCTGCAGGGCAGGCTGCGCTATCAGTTTTCTGACATGGCGTTATTGAAGAGGGCCCTGACACACCGCAGCGTCGGCAAGCACCACAACGAGCGTCTGGAATTTCTTGGTGATGCCGTGATTGGCTTGGCGGCCGCGGCTGCATTTTATGATCGATTTCCCGACGCTGACGAGGGCGTGCTAAGCCGTCTGCGTGCCTTAGTGGTGAGTGGTCATTCTTTGGCGCTCATCGCAAAAGACATGGATCTGTCCCCTTGCCTGATTCTTGGAGAGAGTGAGCGCAAGAGCGGTGGTCGACACCGCGACTCGATACTGGCCGACACGCTCGAGGCGCTGGCCGGCGCGGTCGCACTGGATTCCGGTCCCGAGAAAGCGCTTCAGGTGGCCGGTGGTTGGCTGCTATCAGCGGTTGAGTCGGCGTCGCCTAGTGACACTATTGACGCGAAGACGCAGTTGCAGGAGTGGTGTCAGGCTCGCGGAGAGTCGCTACCGGAATACACAGTGGTAGAGGTCTTGGGAAGCGATCATCAGCAGTCTTTTCGCGTTTGCTGTCGCTTGCCGAGCCGAGGGTGTGAGACCGAGGCAACCGGAACCAGCCGTCGCAGGGCGGAGAAGTCCGCCGCTGCCGACATGCTCAATCAAGTATCAGGGCAGGCGAATGGCTGAGCAGCAGTGCGGGATGGTGGCTATCGTCGGGCGCCCGAATGTCGGGAAGTCGACGTTGTTGAATCATTTGTTGGGGCAAAAGCTCAGTATTACGTCGCGCAAGCCCCAGACTACCCGCCATCAGGTCCTCGGAGTGAGCACGGTTGAAGAGACCCAGCTTATCTATATCGATACGCCCGGTATGCACCTGGGCCAGTCGAAGGCGATCAATCGCGCCATGAATAAAGCGGCTGCGTCGGCACTGAACGACGTGGATCTCACTTTGTTTTTATGTGACCGAACCAAGTGGACTGAGGAAGACGACCTTGTTCTGGAGCTTGTTGCCCGGCAGACCACACCGGTCGCCCTAGTGATTAACAAGGTCGACTTAATGGAGCAGAAGAATGAATTACTGCCGTTTACCGAGGCGCTATCTGAGCGCTGCGAATTTGACGCTGTGTTCCCGGTGTCGGCACTGCGCGCACAAGGGCTGAAGGAGCTAAACGCTTACGTGACGACGCAGGCACCCGCAGGGCCACACCTATTTCCCGAGGATCAGATTACGGATCGCAGTCAGCGATTCCTCGCTGCTGAACTAGTGCGCGAAAAGATTGTCAGGCAATTGGGTGATGAGTTGCCTTATTCCACGGCGGTTGAGATTGAGGCGTTCAAGCAAGATGAGCGAGGTATCCTGCACATCAGTGCGCTCATTCTGGTCGAGCGAGAGGGACAGAAAAAAATTCTGGTTGGAGAGTCCGGCGGCCGATTGAAATCGATTGGAACGTCGGCGCGGCGCGATATGGAGCGCGCGTTTGACAATAAGGTGATGCTCAAGCTGTGGGTGAAGGTGAAGTCTGGATGGTCGGATGATATCCGAGCCTTGAAAACCTTGGGGCTGGACCCGCAGGGTGATCAATGAGTGTGGCGCAGCCAGCTTGGGTGCTGTCCCGGCAAAGCTATGGTGACAGTGGAATGTTGGTGGAGTTCTTCAGTGCAGAGCTCGGGCGTTGCGGTGCCGTCGTTAGGGGCGCTCACCGTCGTAAGCGAGGAGGAAGTCTCGCCTCACTGGTACAGCCCTTTCACCCGCTATTGGTCACGTTGGCAGGTCGCAGCGAACTGAAAACATTGCGCTCAGCGGAAGCCCCGAGGCCGGGCTATCTCCTACGCGGTGATGCATTGATGAGTGGCCTATACCTGAATGAACTGCTGGTCCGGTCGTTGCCGCGGATGGATGTGTCACCATCATTGTTTCTGGCCTATGGGAAATCGATTGAGTCCCTGTATGAGGGAGCGGGCGAGGAGAGCTTGCGTCGGTTTGAGCTCGTCTTGCTGAGCGAGTTGGGCTATCGAGTCGCATGGGACAGCGATGAGCAGCGCGAGCCCATCAGAGCTGAGGCAAACTACTGCTTCGAGGTGGATCGCGGTTTTTGTGTTGCGGATGGCTCTGCTGCGCAGTCTCGAGGAGACCGGCTGCTGTCGGGTGCGCACATCATTTGCTTCGGGCAATGGTGGGATGGAGCGGGATCATTGAGCAATGATGAACTGTCTTTGTTAAAAGGGATTACTCGTGTGGCGGTCGCCCACTTGACCGGGGGTCGGGTGCTTCGCACTCGAGAGGTTTTTAAAGGTTTAAAGAGTCTAGGTAAGGGAGCTTGAAAAGAGTGCCTTTCAACGCGATAGGCATCGGGCGTCGGTCCGATCAGAGGCGTGAAGAAGCTGTGAAGGGGTATGGAGTGTGAGTGCGCCCAGAGACTATCCAACGATTGAGCATACGGTAGGCAAGACGCCGCTGGTAAGGCTTCAGCGCATACCAGGAGAGACCAGTAACGCTATTCTGGGGAAGCTTGAGGGCAACAATCCTGCTGGCTCGGTCAAGGATCGCCCCGCAATGAGTATGATTAACGAGGCTGAATTCCGAGGCTTGATTGCGCCCGGTGACACGCTCATTGAGGCGACCAGTGGCAACACGGGCATCGCACTGGCCATGGCCGCGGCGGTCAAAGGGTACCGCCTCAAGTTGATCATGCCCAGCAACCAAAGTGAGGAAAGAAAGGGTGCCATGCGTGCATACGGCGCCGAGTTAATTGACGTGTCCCCTGAGCAAGGGATGGAGGGTGCTCGCGATTTGGCCTTGGAGATGCAGGCCAGCGGTGAGGGCCTGGTGCTTAATCAGTTCGCCAATCCGGATAATCCCGGAGGTCATTTCGCCACAACGGGCCCTGAGATTTGGGAGCAAACTGGCGGCACTGTGACGCACTTTATTTCCTCAATGGGCACAACGGGAACCATCATGGGCGTATCGCGGTTTCTAAAAGCGCAAAATCCCGACATTCAGATTATTGGTCTGCAGCCCACGGATGGTTCGCAGATCCCTGGAATCAGGCGGTGGTCGCCCGAATATTTGCCCGATATCTACCAGCGTGAGCGTGTCGACCGCGTTTTGGATATTAGTCAGAGCGAGTCAGAGCAGATGATGAAGCGGCTTGCTAGGGAGGAGGGTATCTTTGCAGGCGTGTCATCCGGTGGTGCCATCGCGGCAGCACTCAAAGTCAGCTCAGAGCTCCGCGGCGCGACGATCGTAGCCATTATTTGCGACCGAGGAGATCGTTATTTATCGACCGGTGTCTTTGGCCAAGTGGATTGATGCTGGCGTTGGCTCGCTAGGGCAAACATCTGCGATGAGGCTCAAGGCAGTGCCCGATGAGGTGAGTAAAAATTTATGACCAATGACACGCCGACAACTCACGACGGGATTCAGTCGTTACTCGATATTATGCGCCAGTTACGGGATCCGGATGCGGGGTGCCCCTGGGACCTGCAGCAGGACTTCCATACCGTAGCGCCTTACACGCTTGAAGAAACATACGAGTTGGTCGACGCGATTGCCGCTGAGGATTTCGCGCAGATCAGAGATGAGCTGGGCGATGTGCTATTTCAGGTCGTGTTTTACGCGCAAATGGCGAGTGAGCGGGCGCTTTTCAACTTCGACGACGTCGTGGATGGCATTGCGACAAAATTGCTGCGAAGGCACCCCCATGTCTTTGCTGAGGCTGGCGAGCGACAAGTGTCCGAGGCCGAGGTTAAGGAACGATGGGAGCAAATCAAGGGAGAGGAGCGACAGCAGAAAAGCCAGGGAGGTGCGCTCGATGATGTGCCACGAGCATTGCCTGCTCTGAGTCGCTCTCAGAAACTGCAGAAACGAGCAGCGCGGGTCGGCTTTGATTGGAGCGAGCCTGATGCGGTGCGCGGGAAAGTAGATGAGGAGCTTGGAGAGCTGTCCGAAGCCATCTCCGAGGGCGATTCGGAGGCGATTGCAAGTGAAGTTGGCGATATTTTTCTCGCGATGGTGAACTTGGCGCGGCATCTTGACGTAGACGCAGAGTCTGCGTTGCGCAATGCGAACCGTCGCTTTGAGGATCGTTTCCGTCTGATGGAGAAGGCTGCGGCGCTGGAGGGTAGTCAACTTCGCGAGGAATCGCTGGACCAGTTAGAGCAACGTTGGCAAAACGCGAAACGCGAGCTGGCTGCTCGGGCACCAGCGACAGACTGAACCCTTGTGTGACCGAGGCCTGAATCGGGTTGCGAGCCGACTGATGCCTGTGTAGCGTAGCGCTGTCACATTGGCATTACCTGATAAGCACCCAATAAGAGAATCCACATGATGCGCATCATCCTCCTTGGCCCTCCAGGCGCAGGCAAAGGCACACAGGCCCAGTTTATCTGTGAGCACTTGGGTATCCCTCAGATTTCAACCGGCGATATGCTGAGGGCAGCGGTTGCTGCGGGTACTGCTCTTGGTCAGCAAGCCAAGGCCATTATGGAGTCAGGTGGTCTGGTGTCTGATGACATCATCGTGGGATTGGTGAAAGAGCGGCTAGAGGCACGAGACTGCGAAGGCGGCTGTCTGTTTGATGGTTTTCCTCGAACGATTCCTCAGGCACAGGCGATGGTCGACGAGCAGATTAAGGTGGATCATGTGCTGGAGATTGCGGTTTCGGACGATGAAATTATCAGGCGGCTAAGCGGTCGTAGGGTCCACCCAGGATCAGGCCGGGTTTACCACGTGGAATACAACCCGCCCGCCGAAACTGGAGTCGATGACGAGACGGGTGAGCCGTTGATTCAGCGTGATGACGATAAAGAGGATACGATCCGCAACAGGCTTGCTGTTTATCACGATCAAACTCGCCCCTTGGTTGATTTTTATAACGAGCTTGAGGACGTGGACTATCATCAACTTGATGGTGTGGGTGCTGTTGATGAGATTACGCGCCACATAATGTCCGTTTTGGGTTAGGTAGTAATTCGCACGACTTTGCTTGTCATCAAATATAAAGCTTGATAGCGTCTCACTTGAGGCTGGGCACATTAGGAGGAACTCATGGCCGCTGCGAAGAAAGCAACAAAGAAAAAACCTGCTGCTAAGAAAAAAGTAGCAGCTAAGAAGAAGGCTCCTGCCAAGAAGAAGGCAGCAGCGAAGAAGAAGGCTCCTGCCAAGAAGAAGGCAGCAGCGAAGAAAAAGGCTCCTGCCAAGAAGAAGGCAGCAGCGAAGAAAAAGGCTCCTG
>CALKHC010000051.1 GCA_938091425.1 uncultured Luminiphilus sp.
CGTGGATTACATGCTGAACATTAAAAAGGGCCGGCATTACTTCAACCCTACTTTTTTTAGCTGAAGACCTGCTTTTAATCAGCCGTTGGGAGTCGACAGAATGACCAAGCGCATCACCATCAGCACTTTGGATGCCATGAAGGCATCGGGTGACAAGTTTGTGATGATTACAGCCTACGATGCCACTTTTGCGCGGCTTGCCAGCGAGGCCGGAGCGGAAACTATTCTGGTCGGCGACTCATTAGGCATGGTGCTTCAGGGTCACGAGACGACGATCCCTGTCTCGCTGGACGCGATGGCCTATCACACAGAGTGTGTTGCTCGCGCACGACCCCACTCTCTGATTGTCGCCGACTTACCTTTTATGAGTTTTTCCAACGCCGACGACACGCTCCATGCGAGCACGCGGCTTATGCAAGCCGGTGCGCAGATGGTCAAACTGGAGGGCGGCACCTGGCTTAGCGACAGTATTCATCGCTTGGTTGAGCGAGGTGTGCCGGTATGCGCGCACCTGGGACTGACCCCCCAATCCGTCAACGTGTTTGGCGGTTACCGAGTGCAGGGGCGAACGCCAAAAGAGGCGAAGTCCATTCTGGCCGACGCAGTGGAGATTCAGGATGCGGGCGCCAGCCTACTGGTCCTCGAATGTATTCCTGCCGAGTTGGCCGCCGATATCTCATCGAAACTGGATATCCCGGTCATTGGTATCGGAGCGGGCGGGGGCACCGACGCACAGGTTCTCGTGCTCCACGACATGCTGGGCATGACGGACACCGCGCCCAAATTCGTGCAAAACTTCATGGATGGTGCCCCCTCGATTCAGGCTGCGCTCAAGGCTTTTGTTGATGCGGTTAAGGCGGGTGACTATCCCAAGGAAGAGCACACCTACTCGTAGGCACCGGCAATGATTGTCGTCTCAGACACGGCCGCCCTCGAAGAACACCTGAGCGCACTCAGAGACCGCGCCAGCCGGGTCGCTTTTGTGCCGACCATGGGGAACCTGCATGAAGGCCATCTGGCGCTGGTCCACCAGGCACGTGCGGCGGCAGATGTCGTGGTGGTATCGATCTTTGTAAACCCCATGCAGTTCGCCGCCCATGAAGATCTGGATACCTATCCACGGACACTGGATGACGACCTCAGTGCGCTAAGGAAGGCTGGAGTGGATCTTGTCCTGACACCCAGTACAGACGATATCTATCCAGACGGCAGTGCCCAACACACAGCAATTCATGTGCCTGAATTGGGTGACGCGCTTTGCGGCAAGGATCGACCGGGACACTTCGATGGCGTTTGCACTGTAGTCTACAAGCTGTTCCAGCTGGTCGAACCTGACATCGCTGTATTTGGTGAGAAGGACCTTCAGCAATTACTGATCATCAAGAAAATGGTGGCAGATCTCAGCTTGCCCATTGACATACAGTCCGGGCCCACTCAGCGCGCGGGAGACGGCCTCGCACTGAGCTCTCGCAACCAGTACCTATCTGCATCAGCACGCGCATTGGCGCCACTGCTATGGCAAACCTTACAAAGCTGTGGAGCGGCGCTGATGGCGACACCTGCACATCAGCCAGCGTCGATCATCGATCCTGCTAAAGCGGAGCTAGAGCGCGCCGGATTTGAAGTCGACTACCTGGAGCTCAGGGAGATATCGACGCTGCAAAGGGTCGATAATATGGATCAGGATTGCGCACTGTTCGTGGCTGCACGACTTGGCGAGACACGTCTTATTGACAACATCCAACTCGCAGCACGGCGCTAGTTAGACGACACCGGCACTCTGATATCTTCAATCAGCTGCTGCACCGATTCCGGGGGCGGCGCAGTCAGGCGGCTCACCGTCAGCGCGACACTGAAATTCACGACGGCACCCACCACCCCGAAAGCATTCGGCTCTATGCCCAGAAACCAATTTGGCGGCAGCTCACCTAGGAAACTGGTGCCAGGAATAAACATGATCCCTTTGTGCTGAAACACATACGCCAAGGTGACCCCGATCCCCGCCAGCATCCCCAGCACAGCGCCTTCTCGAGTCACCCTTTTTGAAAAAATGCCCAGCAACAAGGCTGGAAACAGCGACGCCGCCGCCAATCCAAAGGCCAACGCTACGGTACCGGCTGCAAAGCCCGGCGGGTTCAAACCGAAATAGCCTGCCCCCAGCACCGCCCCGGCCATCGCCAGTCGAGAAGCCATCAGTTCCTGCCGCTCAGAAATATCTGGCATGAGGGTACGTTTGAGCAGGTCGTGGGAAATCGCTGACGAGATAGCCAGAAGCAACCCTGCTGCGGTGGATAGCGCCGCCGCCAAGCCACCCGCCGCGACTAGTGCAATGACCCAATTGGGCAGCTTCGCGATTTCGGGATTGGCCAAAACCAGAATATCGTTATCCAGCGTGACCAGTTCGTTAGTGTCGGGATCGGCGGAGTACTGAATCAGACCGTCGCCATTTTTATCCTCGATGCCCAGCAGACCGGTCTGCTCCCAATTTTTGAACCACGCCGGTCGTTCTTCAACCGCAAGATGCTGGCCGGGCTGCGGCTCCAGTGTTTGCATGATGTTGAGCCGCGCCATGGCAGCGACAGCGGGTGCCGTGGTGTAAAGAATCGCAATGAACACCAGCGCCCAACCGGCTGAGGTGCGGGCGGCGCGCACAGTCGGCACGGTGAAGAAGCGGATAATGACGTGGGGCAGCCCGGCGGTGCCAATCATCAGAGAAGCGGTGAAGGCGGCCATATTGAGGGTGCTACCGCGAACCGAGGTGGTGTATTCCTGAAAGCCCAGATCCAACAGAGTGCGGTCGAGTTTATCCAGCAGGTACGTGCCATCGGCGAGAGTCGACCCCAGCCCGATTTGCGGCACCGGCTGACCCGTCAGTTGCAAACTGATAAAAATCGCCGGCACGGTGTAGGCAAAAATCAGCACACAAAACTGGGCGATCTGGGTGTAGGTAATCCCTTTCATACCGCCCAGCACAGCGTAGAAAAAGACGATGACCATGCCCGAAAACAGGCCGGTCTCGTAGTCAGTCTCGAGAAAACGCGAGAAGGCCACGCCGATACCTTTCATCTGCCCGATGACATAGGTCACCGAGCAAATGATGAGGCAAATCACCGCCACTACCCGCGCGGTATCAGAGTAGTAACGATCGCCAATGAACTCGGGGACGGTGAACTTCCCGTATTTCCTCAGGTACGGCGCGATCAGCATGGCCAGAAGCACATAACCGCCGGTCCAGCCCATCAGAAATACCGAGCCGCCATAACCGTTGTAAGAGAGACCAATAAGACCCGCCATGGAAATGAACGAGGCGGCCGACATCCAGTCAGCGGCCGTCGCCATGCCATTGGCCACAGGATGAATCCCTGAACCAGCGACGTAAAATTCCCGGGTCGATCCGGCACGCGAGCGGAACGCGATAACAATATAGAGCGCAAAAGATGCGCCGACGACCAGATAGGTCGTTTCAGTGAGGGTCATGCCTCGGGCTCCTCGAAGCCGAGGCGCCTCTCCAAGCGCGCCATCACTCGCGCATAAACGAAGATCAATACGATAAAGGTATAAATGGCGCCTTGCTGCGCAAACCAGAAGCCCAGTTTGAATCCGCCGACTTGAATCTGGTTAAGGGGTTCAACCCACAGCACGCCGCAGCCCAAACTCACGACGAACCAAATCGTACCCAGTATTAGCATCCAGCGCCGATTTTCTCGCCAATAGACTTGGCGAGCGGCGGCATCGTTGGTGTCAATCATGCAGTCTCCGGGCAGGGAGTTCAGTTCCGAGGCATCATCATAGCCTGCTCCGCATTGAGTCAACATCCGCATCGAGCACACTGAGGATGAATCGCGGCAAGCATTGTCCACTCGCACTCCTGTACTTTGCAAAGATCGTTGTCGCGCCTATCGCACCCTTGTTGTCAAAAACGGCAACACTTACCATCCGACTCTCGCGACTTTCGCGATTCACCCGACCAACCGGAAAACACGCAATGACTGACACTGCTGTCTATCCCATCCCTAGTAACTTCAGTGACGCGCATGTGACGCCGGAGCGATACCAAATGCTGTATCGCCAATCTTTGGATGATCCCGAAACATTTTGGTCAGAGCAGGCCCAGTTACTCGACTGGAACTCACCCTGGACCGCCATCTCCAAAACCGATGTGGCTACAGGATCTGCTAGCTGGTTTGTCGACGCCAAGTTGAACGTCTCCGTGAACTGCATTGACCGGCATCTGCCACAGCGCGCAAATGACACCGCGATTATCTGGGAGGGGGATGACCCCAATACCAATCAGTCGTTTACCTATCTAGAACTCAAGACGCAAGTTTGTCGCTTCGCGAATGCGTTGAGAGCACAGGGGGTCGGCAAGGGCGACCGGGTGTGTATCTACATGCCGATGATTCCCGAAGCCGCCTTCGCCATGCTCGCCTGCGCACGCATCGGCGCCATCCACTCTGTCGTCTTCGGTGGCTTCTCCCCCGAAGCACTAAAAGATCGCATCAATGACGCAGCGTGCCGCATGGTGATCACTGCCGATGAGGGCGTCCGTGGCGGCAAGACCGTGCCACTCAAACACAACGTCGACGCGGCGCTGGCTCAGGTCGACTGTGTTGACAGCGTGATCGTGGTAAAGCGCACCGGATGCGAGACCAACTGGATCGACGGTCGGGATGTCTGGTACCACGAAGCCACCGCTACGGTCAGTGATGACTGTGAACCCGAGTGGATGGACAGCGAGGACCCGCTATTCATCCTCTACACTTCCGGCTCCACAGGCAAACCCAAAGGCGTACTCCACACCACTGGCGGTTACCTGCTTCAGGCGGCCATGTCGATGAAATATGTGTTCGACTATCGCGAGGGTGAAACCTATTGGTGTACCGCTGACGTAGGCTGGGTCACTGGCCACACCTATATCGTGTACGGTCCGCTCGCCATCGGCGCCCGAACGCTGATGTTTGAGGGCGT
>CALKHC010000052.1 GCA_938091425.1 uncultured Luminiphilus sp.
TGTGGTGGATTTCATTTCGCTGCACTACGAGGACTGGTATTGGCCGGCGTTTAATCTCGCGGACTCGGCAATCACCCTCGGGGCTGGCTGGTGGCTCATCGACGCTTTTTTGGGCCGCACTTCCCCCTCGGAAGAAGCCCCAGTATCCTGACCTTATGAATCTTGAAATTGAACCCAATACCCGCGTGACCCTGAATTTTTCTCTCGCGCTGGAGACGGGTGAGCAAGTCGATTCCAATTTCGGTGCTGAGCCTGTCACTTTCGTGATGGGAGATGGCTCACTCTTGCCTGGGTTTGAGAGACGTTTGCTTGGCATGCGGGCTGGCGATGAGGCCGAGTTTCGAATCCCGCCAGATGAGGGTTTTGGTGAACCTCAGGACGATAACGTCCAGTCCATTCCTCGCGCGGATTTTGACGGTGACGCCCCGCTTGAGCCCGGGATGCTGTTCACATTTGCCGATGCAGCCGGCGGCGAAGTGCCGGGTATGATTGCTGAGGTCGGTGAAGACGTCGTCACAGTGGATTTTAATCATCCTCTGGCAGGGCGTACTATTCACTTCAAGGTGCGCATTGCGCACGTGGAGCCCGCGGAACTGCACTGATGGATATCGTACTCGCCAACCCGAGAGGTTTCTGTGCCGGAGTAGACCGCGCTATCGACATTGTGAATCGCGCCCTCGAGGTCTTTGGTGGTCCGGTTTACGTGCGTCATGAAGTCGTGCACAACCGGCATGTGGTCGATGATCTGCGAACCCGCGGCGCGGTCTTTGTCGATGAGCTGGCAGAAGTGCCCGATGATGCCATCGTGATTTTCAGTGCGCACGGGGTGTCGCGGGCCGTGCAGGAAGAAGCAGAAGACCGGGGCCTTCAGGTTTTTGATGCCACTTGCCCGCTGGTGACCAAAGTTCACGTGGAAGTGGCCGCTTTCAGTGCTGCAGGCAAGGAGTGCGTGCTGATAGGCCATGCTGGGCATCCCGAGGTAGAAGGCACCATGGGTCGTTATGACACCTCGCAGGGTGGCGCTATTTATCTGGTGGAGGATGAAGAGCAGGCGGCTGCGCTGGAGGTGCGTGACGCCGCGTCACTAGCATTTGTCACGCAGACGACCTTGTCAGTTGATGACACCGCGAGGGTGATCGACGCGTTGCGGGCCAAATTTCCGGAGATTCAGGGTCCCCGCAAGGATGACATCTGCTATGCGACGCAAAATCGCCAGGATGCCGTCAAATCGCTCGCCGATGAAGTCGATCTGGTACTGGTGGTTGGCTCTACCAATAGCTCAAACTCCAACCGTCTGCGTGAATTGGCGGAGCGTTGCGGCGCCAGTGCTTACCTCATCGACGATGCCAGCATGATTGAGTCTCAGTGGCTATCGGGTAAGCAGCGCATTGGGGTGACTGCGGGCGCCTCGGCGCCAGAGCTCCTGGTGCAGGAAGTCATTGAGACCCTCCGTGATCACGGTGGACTGGCCGTCCGGGATCTTGACGGTCGAGAAGAAAATATTACTTTTTCCCTGCCCAAGGGGCTGCGTATCCCTGCCGTGGCGGTAGAAGACTGATCTCACACGCTGCTTTTCTTTCAGCTTGATCTTGCTCTGCTGTGTGGTGGTAAACGCCGTGGCACATGTATAGGTCGCCAACCCTGAGCGAGAGACCTCTTTTCTTGTCCTTGACTTTGTGTCTTCTGGTCAGCGCGCGCAGTGTTGACCCATGGGAAACCGACTGCAGGAAGGTCCGCATCGCCTGACGGGGCTCACCCTTCTGGAATGCCTGATCACGCTGGCCATTGTCGCCATCCTAATGGGCATTGGCTTGCCGGCTTTCCGAGATCAACTGGCCTCAGCACGCGCCCGGGCGAGTGCCCAGCAGTTGTATGCGGCCATGCAGTATTCACGCAGCATGGCTCAGGCATATGGGGCGGTTGTGACCCTCTGTCCAGTTATCGATCCGTCTGACGCCCCTCTTAAATGTGGCGGTCATTTTGGTCAGGGCATTGCAGCGATACAGCAGCGCGGGGGGGACACTCAGCTATTGCGGGTTTGGCCTGCGGTGGCCGGGGTGACTGTCACCAACCGCGCCGGCTCAAATTGGGTTGCCGGCGCGTTGCACTGGGATAAGCGCGGAGTGGGCCGCCGCAATCTGACGCTGTCAGTCTGTGCGCTTGGGCATAACTGGTCGGTGATTACCAATCGCTTAGGACGGCCTCGTCTGGTCCGCGATTGGGGTGCGTGCCCACCCACTGTCGCGCGCTAGTCTTCTATGCCAAGCTTTTTTAGCCGATAGCGCAGGCTACGCAACGTAATCCCGAGCGATTTGGCGGTGGCGGTGCGGTTCCAGCGATGCGTCTGCAAGGCCTCCTCGATGATAGTCCTCTCTATGCCAGACAGATAGCCATCGAGGTCACCGGTCGCAGTCTCGATGCTCACTTCTGAATTGCCTGCCGCATCGAGTGTGCCTTCGGCAATATGGGATTCGGGGGAGGCGACCGCATCGAGCTCGAGATCAGCGGTATCGATCACGTGCCCCTCGAGTAGTGCGGCGGCTCGCGCCAGAATGTTCTCCAACTCGCGGATGTTCCCCGGGAATTCGTGTGCCATTAGTCGGGCAGCAGCGCGATCACTCAGTCGCAGCGGTCGATCATTCGCATCCGGCGGCATTTTTTTCAAAATGTGTGCGGCAATAAGAGGGATGTCTGCTCTCCGATTCCGGAGCGGCGGCACCAAGAGGTCAATGACGTTGATCCGATAGTACAGATCCTCCCGAAATCGACCGCCGTGAACTTCATCAAGTAACGATTTATGGGTGGCGCTCATTAGCCGCACGTCGACGGATATCTCTTTGTGTTCACCAATGGGACGCACGGCCTTTTCCTGTATCACGCGCAACAGTTTGACCTGAACGGGTAGCGGGAGGTCGGCAATTTCATCGAGGAGCAGCGTGCCACCACTCGCCGCTTGAAATAGCCCCGGTTTATCTGCCGTCGCGCCCGTAAATGAACCTTTGCGGTGACCAAAGAGTTCACTCTCTACGAGTTCTGAGGGTATCGCGCCGCAGTTGATCGCCAGAAAAGGCCCGGCTGATCGGGGGCCTGACTCGTGTATCAGCCGGGCCACGACTTCCTTTCCGACCCCGGATTCACCGTGAATGTGAACAGGTGCCTGGTTGCGGGCGAGGCGCAAAATATCCCGCTTGAGCGTGGCCATGACAGGTGTTTCGCCGATGAGCGTATCGTCATTGGGCGCTTCGGGCACGCTGCTCACTTTCAGCGCCTGTGTGACGAGGTCACGCAGCCTGTCGAGGGCGACGGGCTTACTGACAAAGTCGAAGGCGCCGAGTTTGAGGGCTTCAATGGCAGTCTCGACACTACCATGGGCGGTCATCATGGCGACGGGTAGTTGGGGGTAACGCTGTTGCATCTCTGCGATCAATTCCAAGCCGTTGCCATCGGGCAGCTTCATATCAGTCAGACACAGGTCGGGCGTCTTCTCCCCGAGCGACGCGCGTGCCGCCGCCAGAGTGCTGGCGGTCCGGGTGTCCAGGTTCATTCTAGCCAGCGTCATTTCTAGCAAGGTGAGCAGGTCGGGTTCGTCATCTACCAGCAGAACACAGGCTCGCGTCATGATGAGTGGCCCTGCAGAGGCACAGAGACCCGAAACCGAGTCTTGTCATCGGGGGTGCGATCATAGGTGAGAGTGGCGCCGTTACTTTCACAAAGCTCGCGGCAAAGATATAACCCCAATCCACTGCCGCCTGCAGAAGTCGTGAAGAAAGGCTCGAAGAGGCGACCCAGCATGGCGTCTGGTACTCCGGTGCCTTTGTCAATCACATCCATGTGAGCTCGTTCTGCCTGATCGTCTTTTGACAGAGATAGTGTGACAGTAAATTGCCCCGTATGCTCCCCCGCATGCCGGATACCGTTATCGAGCAGGTTGGTGAGCACCCTGCGTAAATTGCCGGGATCGAATTCCACGGTGCCTACCGACTCTGGCGCCAGCAAATCGACGCAGTCAGTATGGTTTTGACCCTGTTGATACTCGGGCACAAAAAGTCGGATCCAGGCGAGCAGATCAAGTGGCTCCTGCCGGGGCTGTCTCCGCTGCGAGAGCTGCAAAATATTTTCAATAATCTCGTTGACCCGTTGGGTATTGGTAAGAATGATGTCGCGCAGGGCTTTTTGCTCCGGGGGCTCGTCCTGCCCTTCATTCATGAGCTGTGAGGCGTGGCTGATCGCCGTCAGTGGATTGCGGATCTCGTGGGCAATGCTGGCCGTGAGTTTGCCTAGTGAGTTCAGCTTCAGAGTCTGTGCGGCCTCGGTGACCGGTGTGAAGTCCTCCACAAACAGCAGGATTTCAGGTTCAAAGTCATGGCCGATGCGGACCAGCTCTGGAAGCAGCGGCTTGCCATCAGGGTGAACTTTAAAAGGGCTGGCCGGGGCGTAGTGGCCTGCTTGCCAGCGGCTAATGTAAGCCGTCAGCAAGGGATTCAGTTGCCCGATGTCTACAGGGTGGCCCGTGCCGGGCAGATTCAGCAGCTGCGCACCTGCCTGATTGATCGCGGTGAGCCGCCCATCCTTCGAAACACGGCACACCCCGGTCGTCATGTGGGCGATCACCTGCTCATTCAGTTCTTCCAGCGTGGCCACCTGAGTCGCCGCCGAGTCAGCCAGCTCTTCAAAGCGCGCCATGCGTCCGGCAATCTGTTGCAGTAGCAGCGAGATCAGGAAGATCAGGGATCCCAGTAATCCCGCAGACAACATATCGTTGGCGTCGATCAGACCTTGCTGAAGTTCATAGGTACTGTCCGAGAGCACCGCAAGGGTGGCGAGCGCTGCGACCGCTGTGGCTGTGACGCGCTTTGTGATGAGCAGGGCACTTGCGGCGACGGTAAGCAAGTAAAGCAGAGGTAGCCCAGGGCCGAGTGGTTGGCCCAACCGCACGAGGAAGGCCAGCAGGACGAGGTCAAGCAAGACGACCGCCAGCGGGCCACGATCGCCAGCGCCTTCAACCAGATTCAGGCGCCCATAAAGCAACAGCGCGCTGATCAACCAGACCGCTGCCAACGCATTCAGCTCGCTGGGGTAGTGGTCGAGCGCGACCGCACCGGTCGCCTGAGCCAAGCCCAGACCGAGGATCACGAGACCCAGTACCGTCCGGTAAAGGTTGTAGAGGGACAATAACCGAGCGCTATCTGATCCAGCCCGACGCTGTAGCGACGCCTGATCGGGGCGCGCGGCAATAACGGCAGTGCTCTCGGTGCTCATGCGCGCACTATATCAGCCGCCCCATGCCATGCGTTGCTCTCAAACGCGCCGCTTAGGGTCCGTGAGGCTAGGGCACAACACCACCCGATTGCCAGGAAATACGGTACCCTTCGTCCCCCGGTTTCAGCCTGCCCGGCGTGAGAAAGGATCCCGTGATGAATATCTGCATGGCGCAGATCAATACGCTTGTTGGCGATATCGTCGGCAATACTCAGCGCGTGCTTGAGGTGAGTGCTGCTCAGAGAGCAGCGGGCGCTCACTTGGTGGTATTTCCTGAACTGACACTGACCGGCTACCCACCCGAGGATTTATTGCTGCGCGGCGACCTGCTGCATCGCACCGAGGCAGCGCTGAAGACGCTTTGCGCTGAGCTTCCAGCCGACTTGGCGGTGGTCGTGGGCTACCCACGAGGGCGAGACGGTGCCTTATTTAACAGTGCTGGCATTATCTCGGCGGGGAGATTACTTTCCCAATACGATAAGCAGTGCCTGCCGAACTATGAGGTCTTCGACGAAAAGCGTTATTTTGCTGCCGGGGCTGAACCTTGTGTCGTCGAGTTTGCTGGTCTCGCCGTTGGCCTCACGATTTGTGAGGACATTTGGCATTCGGAGCCAGCCGCGCAAGCCAAGGCTGCGGGCGCCGAGGTTCTGATCAATATCAACGCGTCACCCTTTCACCGAGGCAAGTCATCGGAGCGTCTTGCGCGAGTAAAGTCATGTGCCGCAGCGCATCAGCTACCCGTCATCTATGTCAATCAAGTGGGTGGACAGGACGAGCTGGTATTTGACGGTGGGTCGTTTGCGATCGACGCGCAGGGTGAGCTCAGCGTCAGCGCACAAACCTTTGTCGAGGCTTTCCCCATCGTCACGGTTGACCGGTCATCAGACGCGCGTCTCGTCCCCGGTGAAACAGTCGCAGACCGGGAAGATCTGGATGCGGTATGGCAGGCACTGGTCCTGGGCATGCGCGATTATGTCGATAAAAATGGTTTCCCCGGGGTGGTGTTGGGATTGTCTGGTGGCATTGATTCCGCCGTCACATTGGCAGTCGCCGTAGATGCACTGGGTGCCGAGCGGGTCGAGGCGGTCATGATGCCGTTTCGGTATACCGCCAATATGAGCGTAGAGGACGCGGAGGCAGAGGCGAAGGCGCTTGGCGTGCGG
>CALKHC010000053.1 GCA_938091425.1 uncultured Luminiphilus sp.
CTATGCGCACCAGAGCCAAACTCAATTCGTTTATGCTCATCGCTGGCAGCCCGGTATGCTGGTGATGTGGGATAACCGCTCAGTGCTGCACGCCGCCACGGGAGGTTACGACGGTTACGATCGTCTTCTGCACCGTACAACCATCTCAGACACTCAGTTTTAGCAAGGAGCCCACTCGTGTCATCCAATATTGAATTCCTGTTCGACTTTGCCAGCCCTAACGCCTACCTTTCTTATCATGTGCTCACCGGCGTCGCCGAGCGCAACGGCGCAACGCTGACACTCACCCCCGTGTTACTAGGCGGATTATTCAAGCTCACCAATAATCAGGCGCCGATGGTGGCTTTTGGCGAGGTCAAGGGCAAGCTCGACTACGACATGCTGGAAACCCAGCGCTTTATCGCAGAGCATCAGCTCGATCAGTTCACGTTTAATCCACACTTCCCGATCAACACCATCATGCTGATGAGGGGTTTCATCGCGGCTCAGCAGCTAGGTGTCGTGGAGGAGTACGTGGCAGTGAACTTGTCAGCCATGTGGGAGCAGGAGCAGAACATGGGAGATCCTGAGGTGGCTATGGGGGTATGGCAATCAGCAGGGCTGGACGCGCCGGCGCTGGTCGAGGCGATTCAGACCCAGCCGGTAAAAGACGCCTTGCTGCACAACACGCAGCAGGCGGCCGAGCGCGGTGCTTTTGGTGTGCCGACCTTCTTTGTGGGTGACGAGATGTTTTTTGGTAAAGAGCGCATCATCCAGATTGAGGCGATGATTCAGCAGTCGGCCTGAAAGGCTCCGATACAGGTAGCTTGGTCGCGGTTTGAGATCACTTTAGTCGCTGCTGGTCCTAGAGCACTCTGTGCAATGCGTCGAGCATGGCATTGGGCGCCTCGACCATGATGGTGTGTCCGGCGCCCGGCAGCACTTCAACCATTGTTGAAGGAATCGCTTCTTGCAGCGCGCGTGTGCTGCGCACGGGTGTCAGTCGGTCCTCGGCCCCGAGAATAAGCAGGGCAGGGCAGGTTACCTTTGCGGCTTGGTCGGTGCCTGAGGTGTATTCGTTGCAGGCGCGCATATCGTGAAATAACACGCCGGGAGCTGACCGCTCATAGAGTCGCAGCGTGTTACCGATCATCCAGATACCCGAGTTTCGGTTCCCGCCAAATTGATGGCGCTTGCTGAAACCCCACTGGGTCAGCATGTCAAAGGCGGCGTGATCGTCGGCTTCAGCGGCATTTAGGATGGCATCCGATACCGGCATCGGCGAGGTGGTGCCCACCAGTGCAATCGCTCTGACACGCTCGCTATACGAGGCGGCGCACTCCAAAGCGATCAGGCTGCCCAGGCTGTGGCCCACCAGTGCAGCATCAGCGATGTCCAGCGCGTCCAACACCGCGATAACCCAGCTGGCCATCTCTTCCACTGTGACCAGCGGATCTCCGGTAGAGCGGCCGTGACCGGGAAGGTCCACTGACACCACGTTGTTGCCGTGTCGCGCGAAGTGTCGACTGGCTAACGTCCATACCGTATGGTCCATGCCGGAGCCGTGGATAAACATGACAGACGGCTTGTTCCGGTCGATGTCTCGCGAATTGGTGTAACAGTAGACCCTCTCGCTATTGACCTCAATTCGCATTAGCGGCTGCCTCCCGCTGCCTTGCCTGCAGCGCGCAGACCTTGCTTCAGGTCTGCTATCAGGTCTTTGGGATCTTCTAGGCCAATTGACAGACGAATTGTGCCTTCGCCAATGCCGCCCGCGGCTAGTGCCTCAGCGTCCATTCGGTGATGCGTGGTGCTTGCCGGGTGAATGACAAGCGATTTGGCGTCACCAATATTGGCGAGGTGTGAAAACACGCTGAGTGCATCAACGAAGGCGATACCTGCCTCGCGACCTCCGGCCAGATCAAAGCTAAATACGGCGCCGCAGCCATTGGGCAGAAGCGCTCTCGCCAGTGTCTGATCGGGGTGTCCGTCGAGCTCGGGATAACCCACCCGCGTCACCTGCTCTTGCTCGAGCAAGAAGGCGGTGATCGTCCTGGTATTCTCGACGTGTCGATTCATGCGCACGCTGAGCGTCTCAATACCCTGAAGGATGTGAAAAGCTGAGGTGGGGGCCATGCAGGCCCCAAAGTCCCGAAGCCCCTCTTTGCGCGCCCGTTGAATCATGGCGGCAGGACCAAATTCCTCAGTAAAAATCAGGTTATGAAAGCCCTCGTAAGGTTCTGATAATGTTGGAAACTTTCCTGAGGCTTCCCAGTCAAACTGGCCGCTATCGACGAGTAACCCACCAATCACGATGCCGTGCCCGCTGAGGAACTTGGTGGCTGAGTGCTGAATGATGTCAGCGCCTAGCTCAAAGGGCTTAATTAGATAGGGCGTGGTGGTGGTGGAATCCACCATCAAGGGCAGCCCGGCGGCGTGAGCAACCTCAGCAATGGCCGGAATATTCAGTACATCGAGGCTGGGGTTCCCCAGTGTCTCACCGAATACCAGACGGGTATTGTCCCGAATTGCATTGGCGAACGCCTGCGGATCGCGGGGGTCCACAAAGGTCGTCTCGATACCAAAACGGGGAAGGGTATAGGCCAGCAGATTGTGGCTGCCACCGTAAAGTGCTGCTGATGCCACGATATGCGAACCGGCGCCCATCAGCGTGATGATGGCTAGGTGAAGCGCGGCTTGGCCACTAGCTGTGGCAATCGCGCCCACGCCGCCTTCCAAAGCGGCAATTCGCTCCTCGAGGACGGCGTTAGTGGGGTTGCTGAGCCGCGAATACACATGGCCCGCGCGCTCGATATTGAACAACGACGCCGCATAATCCGAGTCGGGGAAGCAAAAGGACGCTGACTGGTAAATCGGCGTAGCTCTTGCCCCCGTCGCGGGATCAGGTTGCGCACCGGCGTGTAGCGCCAGTGTGTCGAGGCCGGGATAGTCAGGTCCTGCCATGATGTGCTCCTTGTGGCGTCATGCCATCAAATACTGAGGCCGCCGAGTTTGGTCTCGAGGTATTCCTCAATACCCTCGCGCGCGCCCTCGCGGCCAAGGCCGCTTTCCTTCATGCCACCAAACGGCGCTGCAGCGCTGGTGGGGTTAATGTCGTTGATACCGATAATGCCAAATTGTAATTGCTCGAAGGTGCGCAAAGCCCGCGCCAGATTTTGGGTGTAGATATAGGCCGCCAACCCATAGTCTGTGTCGTTGGCCATCGCGATCACGTCATCTTCGTCGTCAAACGGCACCACTGCCGCGACGGGCCCGAACGTCTCCTCGCGATAGATCACCATCTCGGGCGTGACATCAGTCAAGAGCGTAGCACCATAGAAACATCCTTGGTCCAGGCCGTTCTCAGTCAAGCGTGAGCCGCCAGCCAGCAAGGTCGCGCCATGATTGATGGCGTCCTGCACTTGTCGATCCACTTTTTCAATGGCCGACTCGTTAATGAGCGGGCCAATACTGTTCGCTGGATCCATACCATCACCCGCCTGCATGCCGCTCACGCGCGCCTGAAGTGTCTCGAGGAAAGGATCAAGGATGCGCCGCTGAACAAAAATCCGATTGGGGCTGATACAGGCTTGCCCGGTATTCAAGAACTTCACTAGTGACACGCCCTTTGCAGCATGCACCGGGTCGGCGTCGTCATAAACGATAAAGGGTGCGTGACCGCCGAGCTCCATCGATACTCGCTTGAGCTGCGGGGCGCACGCTTGCGCCAGATGCTTGCCCACCGCGGTGGAGCCGGTAAAAGTCAGTTTGCGGACGGCAGGATGAGTGCAGAACACCTCGCCGATCGGCTTCGGGTCGCTCGCGGTGACCAGATTGGCGACGCCTGGAGGCAAGCCAGCCTCCTCGAGGATTTTGAAGACAGCGATGGCGCACAGTGGCGTGCTCTCGGCGGGCTTTAACGCCACCGTGCAGCCTGCGGCCAGCGCCGGCCCGAGCTTGCGGGTCAGCATGGAGATAGGGTAGTTCCACGGTGTGACCGCTGCGACAACCCCAACCGCTTGCTTCTGCACCAGAAAACGCTGATCTGACCTTGCTGAGGGGATGGTTTCTCCGTATACCCGCTTGGCTTCCTCTGCAAACCACAGCAGAAAATCCGCCGCGTACTTCACCTCGTTCATAGAGGCCTTGAGAGGCTTGCCTTGCTCCTTTGTCATCAGTTCGGCCAGCTCGTGCTGGCGCTCGAGCATTAAGTGATGGGCGCGATACAGGAGGGCAGAACGCGCATAGGCTGTCTCACTCACCCACGCCGGCAGGGCGGCACTTGCCGCGTCGATGGCGCGCATGGCGTCCGTCGCCGTGCCATCCGCGACGTGACCAATTTCCTCTCCCGTAGCGGGATTAAAAACTGAAAAAGTGGGCGTGTCGGTCAGCCACTCGCCGTTAATTAACATGCTCGAACCCTCTCTCCTAACACAACCGAGCACTTTTGCCCGCGAGGCCTGGATGAAAACGCGCGCAGGGTAGCATGAATACTGCGCCTGAATGCCGCGTGAACGGGGGCCTCAGCCCTTCCCGGTCGGGGTGTGTGCAGGTTATAAGTGCCGGGCGAAGAGGGGGTCGAGAGAACCGGCTGTAGCGCCTACGGCATTGGCCGCAGACTGAGGGGTAAAGAGCGTTAGGTTCCGGTATCCACTGTTGGATTGGCGGCGGCTTCGATCAACAGCGAGCGGACATCGTTGGCCACGGTGTCGGCATGGAGAAAGGAGGTGCTGTAGATATTGCGTATTTGGCGCAATTCATCGATGAGAAACACCCGCAGGATATGCGACATAGTGCCCATGTACTCGCCGTTGTTATCGTAGTCACGGATCACCCACTGGCCATAGGCGTTCAGGATGGGATCCAGCGACGTCGCGCCCTCTGTTGTCAGGAACTGCCAGTCAAAATCCCCCGCGCGAAATTGTGACCCATACGCGTCGATCACATCGGGCGTATCGAATATCGGATCAAAGCTAAAGCTCACCAGGCGCGCTTTGTCCGCAGTGGCGGGGTCTGCCTGAAGGGCGTCTTGGACGCTCCGCATAACATAAGTAGCCAGTGGGCAGCCGTTGACGTCATCACAGGTCGTGAAAATAAAGCTCAGAACGGTGGGCTTGCCCCCCAGAAAGTCATGCAGCTGTGCAGAGTTGCCGTCGCTGTCGATCACCGCACCATCTGCCGCGCTCCCCATCGCCGGCAGGGCGTAACTGCCGGGCTCCGGTGGCGTAAACGACAAGGGCGCATAGCCCGGCGCCAAGACGATAGGTGGCTTGTGCTCGTGAGGGGCACAGAGTGCGGCTGCACTCCATGCCCAGATCAGCAGGAGGAGGGTACCGCGCACGGTGGTATCAGTGCGCGGGTGGTGTCGTCATCAGGCCCGAC
>CALKHC010000054.1 GCA_938091425.1 uncultured Luminiphilus sp.
GGCGAAGACCCGTTGACGAAGCGCGGCGCGGTTGAGTTGCCCGTCGGGCTGCAGAAACTCCTTACCGAAGGTCTCGGCAATTTCCTCGAGCGCCGGTTGGCCGGGCTCAACCACGACGCGCGCGGCGAGATCAGCATCCACGATGACAACGCCTTGGGTAGTGAGCCAGTCGGTCAGGGCGGTCTTGCCGCTGCCGATGCCACCGGTAATGCCCACGCGTAACATATCAGGGGCTCACGAGCTGCAGGTATTCGGTGATCAGCGTGTCGCCAAAAAAGAGGGTCAGCAGGCCTGCTCCGGCCAGATAAGGACCGAAGGGCATGGGGGTGTCACGGCCCTGACGCCGTGCGATCAGAATGGCGATCCCCAGTGCCGCTCCGACAAAGGAGGACAGCAGAATCATCAGCGGCACCGCCTGCCAGCCAAACCAGGCGCCGAGTGCGCCGAGCAGCTTGAAGTCGCCGTAGCCCATGCCCTCTTTTCCTGTGACTAGTTTGAACAGCCAGTACACGCTCCACAGCGACCCATAACCCAGCATGGCACCCATCACCGCTGAAGAGAGTGGGGTCCACACCGCAAACAGGTTGACCCCCAAGCCCAGCCACAGTAGCGGCAGAGTCATGCTGTCGGGCAGCAACTGGGTGTCCATGTCGATCCCGGTCAGCGCAATCAGCACCCAGATCAAAACCAGTGCACTCATGGCTTCAGGCCCGAACCCAAACTGCCAGGCTGCCAAACCGGACAGAACGCCGGTAACCAGTTCTACAAGCGGATAGCGCGCCGAAATGCGCATGCCGCACTGCTTGCACTGACCTCCCAATAAAAGCCAGCTGATGACTGGTATGTTGTGCCAGGGCTTAATGTGGGTGCCACAACCCGGGCATTGTGAGCCCGGATAGGACAGCGTCAGCGGTGGCTCATCAGGAGGTGGCTGGTCTAGCAGCTCACAGCACTCTCGGCGCCAGCTCTGCTCCATCATTTTTGGCAATCGCAGGATCACCACGTTGAGAAAGCTGCCCACAATGAGCCCCAATGCCGTGCAGGTCAGGGTGAGGAAAAACGGGTCGTGAAAGGCTATCAGCATGCTAGATCGAATCGCGCGGCATCGTCAGATGACAGAGCCAAGCATAAATATGGGTAGGTACATGGCGATCATAAGCCCGCCAACCAGCACCCCAAGAATCGACATGATCATCGGCTCCATCAGCGAGCTCAGGCTGTCGACCGCGTTGTCGACCGCGGCCTCATAGTGATCAGCGACTTTGCCCAGCATGTCATCAAGTGAACCCGACTCCTCTCCGATCGCAGTCATTTGTAGCAGCATCGAGGGGAAAAGTCCGGTGGTACGGATCGAGATCGCGAGTGCAGTACCCGAAGTCACATCATCTCGAATGCGCCGAATACCCTGTGCATAGATGGCATTGCCCGCGGCCCCCGCAGTAGACTCCAGCGCCTCCACCAGCGGCACGCCCGCTGCGAAGGTTGTGGACAGCGTTCTTGAGAAGCGGGCGATCACGGCGTCATGCACCACTGAGCCGATAATCGGCAATTTCAGTGCCACAGCGTCAATCCCATCGGCAAAACGCTTCGAGCGGCGCTTGGCTTGAGAGAACGCGTATCCGGCTGCAAAAAAACCAAGAAGCAAAATAAACCACCAGCTCTGCACCCAGTCGGATATCCGAAGCACAAACAGCGTGAATCCCGGGAGATCAGACCCAAAACTTTGGAATGTTTCTGCGAACTGAGGCACCACTTTGACCAGCAGAATGCCGGTCACTACGATTGCTACCACAACGACTGCGATGGGATAGGTCAGGGCTTTTTTAATCTTGGCCTTCAATGCCTCGGTTTTCTCTTTATAGGTGGCGACACGATCCAGCATGACTTCCAGAGTACCCGAGTTCTCGCCGGAGGCGACCAGCGAACAAAAAAGTTCATCAAAGTGCGCGGGATGTTTTTCAAGCGCGCCCGCGAGCCCTGTTCCAGAGGAGACATCGCCGCGCACTGTCATGATGAGCTCGCGCATTTTCTCGTGGTCGGTGCCCTCGGCCACAATATCGAAGGCCTGCACCAGCGGTACGCCGGCTTTCATCATGGTCGCCAGTTGCCGGGTAAAGATGGCGATATCGGCTGGCTTGATTTTCTTGGCGCCAAAGGTGATTAGTGGCTTGGACTTTTTCTTGACCGACTTTGCGAACACGCCTTGTTTGCGCAACTGCACCCGCGCAATCGCCGCCGAAGTGGCCAACACTTCACCTTTGGATTTGCGCCCGTTGCGGTCGGTGCCGCTCCAGACAAATACCGTATTCTCTGCTGCCATTTCTTCCTTGACCTGACGTTAGATGACGGACCGATCAGTCGGTGGTGACGCGGCTGACTTCCTCAAGGCTGATCAGGCCTTCAGCGCACTTCCTGAGTGCTGACTGCCTGAGGTCGTTGAAGCCCGCTTCACGGGCGACTCGGTCCAACTCCAACGAGTTTGCGCCATCCATAATGGCCGAGGCAATGGGTTTGGTGATCTTCACAACTTCATAAATGCCGACCCGCCCCTTGTAGCCGTCTTTACACTGCCCACAGCCCACGGGTCGCTTGATTGTGGCGCTGCTCAACTGCTCCGGCGTGAATCCAAGCTCCAGCATCGCTTCTTGAGGCACGGTGGTTTCGGGCTCGGCGCAGTGGTTGCACAGTCTTCTCGCCAATCGTTGAGCAATAATCAGCGTCACCGAGGCAGCAATGTTAAAGGCGGGTACGCCCATATTCAGGAGTCGGGTGACGGTTTCAGCGGCGCTGTTGGTGTGCACGGTGGACAGCACCAAGTGGCCGGTTTGGGCCGCTTTGATGGCGATCTCAGCGGTCTCTAGATCCCGAATCTCCCCCACCATGATCACATCCGGATCCTGACGGAGGAAGGAGCGAAGCGCTTCGGCAAAGTTAAGCCCGACCTTGGGGTTCACCAGCACCTGATTAATGCCTGCCATATTGATTTCTACCGGGTCTTCCGCGGTAGAGATGTTGCGCTCGGGTTCGTTCAGTATGCCGAGCCCGGTATAGAGCGAGACAGTCTTGCCCGAACCCGTGGGCCCAGTGACGAGAATCATGCCCTGAGGTTTTGCCAGCGCCTCCACATAGAGCGTCTTTTGATCCTCCTCATAACCCAGCGCATCGATCCCCATCTGGGCCGATGTCGGGTCAAGGATCCGCACTACGATTTTTTCGCCGTACATGGTGGGGAGAGTGTTCACGCGAAAATCGATAGCGCGTTTCTTGGAAAGTTTCATCTGGATCCGGCCATCCTGGGGAATCCGGCGCTCCGAAATGTCCATCTGCGACATCACTTTCAGACGTGCGGCGAGGCGCGGTGCCAGATTGCGCGGCGGCTTAACCACCTCGCGCAAAATGCCATCGGTGCGAAAGCGCACCCG
>CALKHC010000055.1 GCA_938091425.1 uncultured Luminiphilus sp.
GATCCCGAAAGCCTTTCGGAGGGTCGGGTTGGCGCAGGTAGGCCAGCAGTTCGCCGACGCCACGCAGGGCCTCGACGTTTTCTTCGCCCATGCCCACTGCCACACGTCGCTCCGCGCCGAACAGATTAGCAAGAACGGGGATATCAGAGCCTTGGGGGTTCTCGAATAACAGCGCCGGCCCGCCGCCGCGCAAAGTGCGGTCGGCGATTTCAGTCATTTCCAGATTGGGGTCGACCTCAGCCGTAACCCGGACCAGATCGCCGCGTTTCTCTAGCTCACTGATGAACTCACGCAGGTCGACAAAGCTGGGCATGACGAGAAATTATTTCCTCTTCATTGACTTGAAGAATTCCTCGTTGGACTTGGTGTCCTTCAGCTTATCAAGCTGGAATTCGATGGCGGGCAAATCTTCCATGCCATGGAGCAGCTTGCGCAAAATCCACATACGCTGCAGTTCCTCTTCGCCGGTCAGCAGCTCTTCGCGACGCGTTCCGGATCGCCGGATGTTGATGGCGGGGTAGACGCGCTTTTCCGCGATCTTGCGATCGAGGTGCAGCTCCAAGTTGCCCGTGCCCTTGAATTCTTCGTAGATGACTTCATCCATCTTCGAGCCGGTGTCGATCAGGGCCGTAGCGATAATAGAGAGACTGCCGCCTTCTTCGATGTTTCTGGCCGCGCCGAAGAACCGCTTGGGTCGCTCCAAGGCGTGGGCGTCCACACCACCGGTCAGTACTTTTCCGGAGCTGGGGATCACAGTGTTGTAGGCGCGAGCAAGACGTGTGATGGAGTCGAGCAGGATCACGACGTCGCGCTTGTGCTCTACCAGTCGCTTCGCCTTCTCGATCACCATGTCGGCGACTTGAACGTGGCGCGAAGGCGGCTCGTCGAAGGTCGAGGCAACAACTTCGGCACCGCGCGCGCCCACCGAGCGCTGCATCTCGGTGACTTCTTCCGGCCGCTCATCGATGAGTAGCACGATCACGTAACACTCGGGGTTATTGGAGATGATTGCCTGCGCAATGTTCTGCATCATGATCGTCTTGCCGGCCTTGGGCGGTGCGACGAGCAGCCCACGCTGGCCTTTTCCAATCGGTGCCACAAGGTCAATCAAACGCCCCGTCAGGTCCTCGGTCGAGCCGTTGCCTTTCTCGAGAGTTAGGCGCTCATTCGGGAACAGCGGCGTGAGGTTCTCAAAAAGGATCTTGCTTTTGGCGCTCTCTGGAGACTCAAAGTTAACGTCCTTCACCTTCAACAAAGCAAAGTAACGCTCGGAATCCTTGGGCGGTCGAATCATGCCGGTGACGGAGTCACCGGTACGCAGATTAAAACGCCGAATCTGGCTGGGGCTCACGTAAATATCGTCGGGGCCGGCAAGGAAGGAGCTGTCCGCCGATCTCAGGAATCCGAAGCCATCCTGCAGGATCTCCAGTACGCCATCGCCCCAAATGTCTTCACCGCTTTTGGCATGACGCTTGAGCAGGGCAAAGATGATGTCCTGCTTGCGGGAGCGAGCCATGTTCTCAATGCCCATTTCCCTAGCCATATCAATGAGGTCCTGAGTCGACTTGCTTTTCAGGTCGGTCAGGCTCATGGGGTTTTCGCTGGGGGTATTGGGATCACGGCGCGGACGTCGCTGTCGTCCTCGTCGGGAGCGGCCCTGGGGTGCGTCTTCACCACCCGTCTCGTTGTCAGACGGTGCTTCACTCGGTGCTTCACTTGGTGCTTCGCCTGGTGCTTCGCTCGAGGCTTCTGCTTCAGAGGCCTTGAGCTTCAGGGTTCGCCCGTTCTTTTTAGTAGTTTCGGCAGCCGCGTCATCGCTGGTGGCGGGGGTATCACTGTTGGCGGCTTCCAACTCTTCAGTGTTGGTACTGGTTTGGTCTTCCACGAATCACTTCCGAATAGATAGGTCAGTTGGGAATGGGTCTGCCCCGCCGATGCTTGTTGCTTCTTGTGCTGGTGCGGGTCGGGGTAGAAATAGCCACCCGATCGGTCTCTCAATCCCACTTGATCAGCGCGTTCGCCAAAGGCTCTGCGGCTACGGTGAAAAAAGAGAAGGTCGGGTGCAACGGGAGCCATACTGGTCCCGAAGACTGCAAGTTAGCACCCGAAGATGGGCGCGTCCAGCAAAAAATATGGGGGTAATGTGCCCCTCTCGCGCTTACGCCACGCTCTCTACAAACTCGCTCAGTTGCGTCTTGGACAGCGCGCCTACTTTGGTGTCGACCGCATTGCCGCCTTTGAACATGATCAAGGTCGGGATGCCGCGGATGTTGAACTTGCCCGGCATGTCAGGGTTGGCGTCGACGTCGACCTTACAGACTTTGACCTTTCCTGCGTATTCTGTGGCAATCTCCTCAAGAATGGGTGCAATCATCTTGCAGGGGCCACACCACTCGGCCCAAAAATCCACCAGCACAGGCAGGTCGCTGGAGAGTACCTCCGCATCGAAGTTGTCGTCGGTCACGTGCAGAATGTCAGCGCTCATAGGTGCTCCGTTGTCAGGCAGGGCTTTAGCCGCGTTCAAGGATTAGGTCCATGTCAGCGAGAAAATATCCTACTGTCTGCCAGCCGGCAAGTTTTGACCTCAACTCGCTGGTCAGCTGATGAGTACCGACTTGGCACAGGATTCTCAATGGCAGGTATATCTTTTGCAGTGTGCTGATCAATCGCTCTACGCCGGTGTCACCAACGATCTGGCCAGACGGCTTCAGCAGCACAATGGACAGTTGGCTGGCGGGGCCCGTTATACCAAAGCGAGGCGCCCGGTAGCATTGGTGTGGTCGGAGGTCTGCGCCTCTCGATCCGATGCCCAGCAAAGGGAGCATGCGCTTCGTCGTCTCAGCAGGGAGCAGAAGCTGTTGCTCATCGCGGGAGCCGAGGGGAGAGGATAAGACGTGGCAGTAGCGTCATTCTGGGACTGGGCCTTGAGGCAGTATGGTCATGAGCCAACACAAACCTTGTTGCTCGCACTTCAATCACAGGCCGACCTAGTCATACTTGAGGCGTTGTTTGCCGCCTGGTTGTCCACCGAGGGACATCGACTGCAGCATAATCATGTCGCTGCAATGCGAGTGACTACTGGGGCTTGGATTGATGAGGTGATCGTGCCTCTGCGCGCCGTGCGGGAGCAATGGAAGGGCGATGCGGCTAACGAGGAAGCGCGACGGCATTTGCTTCAACTGGAGGTTGAGGCGGAGCGTCACCTCGCCGAGTTGATGTGGGCCAGCACAGAGGCGCTTCGCAGTGAGCCTCGTGATGTCACGATGACAGATATCGTTGCAAAAGAGACCACGGAGCGTGCCTGTGAGCGCATGAACGCTAACTTGTTGGCGCTGCCCGGTTTTGAGAACGGTAAATTTGCCTCGGAAAGGGGGCAACTGGTGGCACTGCTTCTCGAGTCAACGTAACATCGCCCCTCCACTGCAAACGGAACAGGGAGAACGTTGAGCATGAGTACCCCGATAAAAGTAGTTGGCCAGCTGTCACTGGCTGGGCTGATGATGGCCTTGCTGGGCTGTGGTGGCGCCTCGCAGGAGCAGGAAGTCACTCTGGAGTCGACCGACGCGCGACTCAGCTATGGCATTGGCCTGCGCATGGGCCAGCGAATGTCTGCTGACGGTATGCAGATCGATGTTGCCGCCTACGCGGCCGGTCTTGAGGACGCGATGACGGGTGCCGAAGCGAAGCTGTCGGACGAGGAAATCAATACCGAAATGTCCGCGTTTCAGGAGCGAAGTCAGGCAGAAGCGGAAGCCGAGCGCGTGGCGCAGGCGCAGTCAAACTTGGAGGCAGGCAGAGCGTATATGGAAGAGATGAGTGCCAATGAGGACGTGCAAACCACGGAATCGGGGC
>CALKHC010000056.1 GCA_938091425.1 uncultured Luminiphilus sp.
CAGCCCCTAAGAAGCCATAAAACTTCTCGAATCCCTGCCGCGTGGGCCAGCGTGTTTGCGGGCCACCTGCGGTGGTTTCGCGGCTGGGCGTTTCATGCCACTTACCGAAAGCCCCTGTCGCGAATCCGTTCTGGCGAAGCACCTCGGCGATGGGTGCAGCATTGTCGGGAACGACCGTTGTGTTTCCGGCGTATCCGGTGGCGATTTCAGGAATGGAACCCATATTGACCTGATGGTGATTTCGACCGGTCTTGAGTGCCGCTCTGGTTGGCGCACACAGGGCGATGGTATGAAAGCGGTTGTAGCTCAGTCCGTTATCAGCAAGTTTCTGCAGCGTGGGCATATTGATCGGCCCACCGAAAGGCGATGGTCCGCCGAATCCGATGTCATCGAGTAACACTATGACCACGTTGGGCGCGCCTTCGGGTGCCTTAACTTCCCAAGGTGTGGGAAGCGGCACGTTCTCCGGAAGAGCCTCAGTCACGGGCGTGGGCGCCGGCTGGGCGATCGGTAACCGGGTTCGGTCCAGATCATCGGTGGCAACCACCTGCTGGTTTCTTGACAGCACGACAAGCGCCGCTACCGCCACTAGGCCCAAAATCAATAAGTTGTTTCGCATGATCACAACCTCAACATTTGTTAGCTTCTGCTGTTAGACGATAACAAACTAGACAGAAAGTGAAAGCCCTGAATGGCGAATCGCTTCCCGTGGGCGCTTGATTAGACACGCTTGCTGATTTTGTATCCTAGCGGCTGAGCGCCAAACAAGCGTTGTCTTAGGGTGCAGGTTGCCGGCCCATACCCCGCTGGTTTTGTGCTCTCTTGTTGGCGGGGATCTGGGTATATACCGGTGCAGTGCTTTACCACTGGAAAGACGCGGTTAATATGGGAGAACGCAGCGCGAGCATAATATGGCCGCGATGACACAAGATTGCCCAGAGCAGATCGAGGGAGACGAATGAGCGCATTGGACGGCATTAAGATACTGGATTTAACCAGCATGGTTTCAGGTCCCGTCGCGGCAATGATGCTGGCAGATCAAGGTGCTGACGTGATCAAGGTCGAGCCGACGACCGGCGAGCAAATGCGCCATATCGGGCCCACCGTCAATAAAGTCACAGCGGCCTTTTTTTCCTGTAATCGGGGTAAACGATCGATCGCGGTAGACCTCAAGTCCGAAGACGGTAAAAAGGTTTTGTTTGACCTGGTTAAAAGCGCCGATGTGTTGCTGCAGAACTTCCGACCCGGCGCGATGGATCGAATGGGCTTTGCAGAGCCTGTCATGCGTGAGCTCAATAAGCGACTGATCTACGTCTCGATAAACGGTTTTGGCGAAGAGGGCCCCTATGCCCATAAGCGGGTGTACGACCCGGTGATTCAGGCGCTATCGTGCGCTACCGATATTCAGGCGGACCGTGCCACCGGTCGGCCACAGATGTTTCGCATCATTATTGCCGACAAAGTCACCGCTATCACGGCTGCGCAAGCCATCAGCACGGCGCTCTATGCCCGAGAAAAGACTGGTGAAGGCCAGCACATTCGACTTTCCATGCTCGACGCCATGTTGAGCCTGTTCTGGCCGGAGGCCATGGCCGGTCTGACCTATGCCGATCAGGAGTTTGATGTGCGCAAATATCAGGGCGCGATGGACTTGGTCTATGAAACACAGGATCGGTTCATTACGGCGGGTGCGATATCGGATAAGGAGTGGCAGGGAATGTGTCGCGCACTCAACCGCGAGGACCTGATTGAGCACCCGCACTTCAACACGGCGCAAGGACGGTTCACGCACAATAGCGAGCGCAAAGAGATTACCGCCGAGGAGATTAAAAAGTGGTCGAGCGAGGAGATTCTTGCGCGCTTCGATCAAGAGGGAGTGCCCTGTGCGCCGATTATCGATCGTTCAGAGTTGCTGGCGCACGAACAGGTGGTCGCCAATGGGTCCGTAGATCGACTCCATTTTGACGATTTCGGAGAAGTGCGTCAGGCGAGGCACCCAGCGCGGTTCGACAAAACACCCGCGAGTGTGTCGCGGCCTGCCCCAAGGCTTGGCGAGCATGGGCGCGAGGTTCTGGCGGCGATTGGTTACGACGACGCTGCAATTAACGCCTTAATCAACGCTGGCACCGTTTTAGAATGAAGAGGAGGTTCGGCATTGACCGCAGATAAGACTTGTCTGGTTATCGGCGCGGGCGCAGGTATCGGTGGCACAGTGGGTAAGAAGTTCGCAGAAGAGGGATATCACGCGGCACTGTGCCGTCGCAGTGATCTTCAAGGGCTCAATGGTATGGTCGAGGGCCTTAAAGGAGCTGGCCTGTCAGCGAGCGGGCATCTGCTGAACGCGGTAGACGACGGTGCACTGGAGTCTCTGATCGAGGAGGTCGAGGTCATTGGCCCAATCGATACTGTGCTTTATAACCTCGGTGCCCAGATCGGCAACCGCTCACTTGATGACACCCCCCTCAAGACCTTCGAATTAGGGTGGCGAATGGCCTGCTACGGCTTGTTTCGCGTGGCCAAAGCGCTGGTGCCACTGATGGTCGAGCGCGGGCATGGCACGATTTTGGTGACATCGGCAACGGCCGCCAGGCGGGGCAACAGTGGTCAGCACTCTCACGCTGCGGCGATGGCAGGGCGACGGCTGCTGTGCCAAACCTTAAACGCTGAGTACGCAGCGCAGGGTGTGCATGTGGTGCACATCTTGATCGATGGCGCGGTGGATGCCCCGGACACACTTGGCAAGATGCTGGGCGTCGAGCGTTTTGAGGCGCTAAGAGAAGCCAAGGGTAAAGGCAAGGATGGCTTGCTACTGCCCGAGAAGATCGCGGAGACCTATTACCATCTCTCACAGCAGCATCGCTCCGCCTGGACCCATGAGCTCGACTTGCGGGCCTACTCTGATCTGGCCTGGTGGAATCATGCCGTTGACATTTGATTGTCTAGAGTCACATCGGTTGCCGGCAATAAGCGAGCGGATGAGCGTCAAGTTGCCTGCCCTGCGGTGGCACGGCGGTTACGAAGCCGACGGGAGGATGCTGGTGTCTATGCGAACTCGGTCACCAGCGGGCCGGAGAGAGGAGTAGCCTAATGCGTTTGACAGTCCAGCCCTCGGGCGCGAGTTGCGGGGCTACCATTGCTGGCCTGCAGCTGAATCAGTCGCTCTCGGCTGATTTGGTGGCGGAGATTCGAGCGCATTGGTTGGAGCACAAAGTGGTCGCATTTCCAGACCAGCAGCTCACACCGGTGCAGCTGGTCGGGTTCAGTGAGCATTTTGGTGAAATCGGCGAGGATCCGTTTTTTGGTCATATCGACGAGCACCCGCAAGTGGCGGCCATCCAGCGCAACGCCGAAGAGAAAACATCGATATTTGCCGAGATTTTTCACAGTGACTGGAGCTTTATGCCAGTCCCGCCAGCGGCCACCGCGCTTTACGGCATAACGATTCCGCCGACGGGTGGCGACACGCTCTTCGCGGATCAGGTGGCCGCTTATGAGCAGATGCCGGATGATCTGCGATCGCGAGTGGAGGATCTGACCGCCATTCACTCTGCGGCGCTGGGCTACGCGCCTGATGGCGCCTACGGCGAAGCCGATCGAGAGCAGGGTCGGAGCATGAAGATTCTGCCCAGTGAGCGCGCGTTGGAAACCTACGAGCACCCTTTGGTCAGAACGCACCACGAGACAGGTAAGCGGGCGTTATTTTCCTCGGCGGCCTACATCAAGGGTTTTGTAGGGCTGGAGAAAAATGAAAGCGATGCGCTATTGATGGAGCTCTATGCGCACCAGAGC
>CALKHC010000057.1 GCA_938091425.1 uncultured Luminiphilus sp.
TGTCAGGCCCCGCAAGAGTGAAGAGCTGCTTACCGACCTTGAGGCGCACTGTGGCCGGATTCAGCCGCTTGGCCAGATCCAAGGCGGCCTCTGGAGAATCGTAGTCGAGGGCAACGATCAAATTGCCGGCGGCATCAGCCATGGGATTGCTCCAATGTGCCACCGCGATAATGAATTGAATCCCAGTGGCGACAGCCGGGGCATCGCCAATGGCGGGCTTTGCCCGTAAATCCACAGTGGCCGCATTGGTATCCTTCCGCGTCACTGGTGAGCCGATCAAAAACCTCACGCTCCGGAAGCGAGTCGTCGGAGTGCAGCCCCTGCAGCACCAGCGACGCCGCCACCGATACAGAGGGGTGGGTTTTCAATGTCTCTCGAAGGAAGGCCTCGGCTGCCTCTCTACCTCGTTGGTTTTCCAATTCGCCGGCAAGTGCCAGAGCCAGCAACGAGGAAGACTGCAACGCGTAATACTCTTCCAGCGAAGCGAGATATTGCGCCGCGTCACCCTGAGCAGCGCAGATATCGCTGAGTAATGCGAGAAGTTCGGGGGTGCAGTTCCGACCACTTCCCATGATCACTCGAAAGTGCGCCAACGCCATCTCAGGGTCTCCCGCCGAGAGGCTCAGCTTGGCCAAACCTGTCCGCGCGCGGAGATCCTGATTCTGATCTCTCAGCGCGTCTTCATACAGCTCACCTGCAGCAGCGCCGTCGCCAGACTCCAAAGCCGCGTCCGCCTGCTCGCACAAGTAGTGCCCTCTCAGTTGCTGAACGGGCTGGCCCTGACCGGTCGCAGACTGACCTCCCTCATCTGCTTGCGCAATGAGTTGGTCCGCAATCATTGTCGCAGCGACCCAGTCTCGCTGCGCTTCATGAACATCCAGCAAATGCCGTTGGGCTGTTGCACTAAATTCGCTCGATTGCACGGCTAGATCAGACAGCAACTGCTCGGCTCGGTCATAAAGGCCCGCTGCAATAAAGTCTCTGGCCAACTCTAGATGGGACTGGTGCAACTGTACCGCCGTCAACTGCGGGCGCTTGAGTAAATTTTGGTGAATTCTGATCGCCCGATCGACTTCACCGCGCTTACGCAGCACGCTCCCCAGCGCAATGTGGGTATCGAGTGTATCCTCGTTCACCGCCAACGCCTCAGTGAAGGCATCGACCGCGTCATCTTCTTCACCATCCAGCAGAAAATTAAAGCCCCGATAATACTGCGAGGGCAGTTGTGCCCGATCGGCACCGTCCATGCGCAACCCACCGCGACCCAACGTCCAGCCTGCCGCCACCGCCAGCACCAGCAGCACCAAGAGCAATGCGTTATTGAGAATCAAGCTCTGTCCCTTTTTCGGCGGCAGCCAACAGGCGATCGCACTGTTTGCGCAATCGCCGGATCGTCGCTAAGCGCCTGAGCGCGAGCAATGTACCAGCACCCAAGCCTATCAGTACGCCTGTGGCCAATGCCGCCAAGATCCATATCGCGACTGGCTGCGCAGGCAGTTGAACCAAGATCAGGTCAAGTGGTATTTCTTCGGTGTTTTGTAAAGAGAAGAGTCCGCCGGCGGCGACTGCGCCAACCGCGAGCAGCAGCGTCAGTCCCTGTCTCAACCATCGCATGGTCAGAAGCCGGACTTGACCGCCCGATTGACCCGCTCGCGCAACTCTTTCCCGGGCTTGAAGTGCGGCACATGCTTACCGCGCAGCGCCACCGTGTCACCAGTTCGGGGATTGCGACCCTGGCGGGGCTCTCTATAGTGCAAAGAGAAACTGCCAAACCCTCTGATCTCGATGCGCTGACCAGAGGACAGCGTCTCCGCCATATGATCAATCAGCAGTTTAACCGCCAGCTCAACGTCCTTTGCGCTCAACTGGCTCTGACCATCAGTCATCAAGTCAATCAATTCGCTACGCGTCATGCTGTCACCCCTTGTTCGCTGGCAACATTTTGGCCGACGCCTCAAGTATTGGCAAGTCATTCATTTTAAATGGGTTTATAGACGCACCCCCGCCATTTGATCACGGCAAAAAAAAGGCCTGCATCAAGCCGGCCTCGCGCCACTGTGACGAGATCACTGATCTTCCATTTTTGCCTTGATCAGGTCACCAATCGTACCCGGTGAAGAAGCGTCATCCTGCTCTTTCAGCGACTCGACGGCTTCTTTCTCGTCGTCTATATCCTTGGCCTTGATGGACAGTCCTAGCCCGCGACTCTTGCGATCCACGTTCACGACTTTGGCTTCTACTTTGTCGCCGACACTGAGCGCAGCGCGCGCGTCGTCGACACGATCAAAGCTGATGTCAGCCGCCTTCAGGTACCCTTCAACCTCATCGGAAAGCTTGATGGTCGCTCCTTTGGCGTCGACTTCTGTAACAGTACCTGTCACCAGACTGCCGCGGTCATTGTCGCTGACATACAGTGAAAAAGCGTCTTCCTCGAGTTGCTTGATACCCAACGAAATACGCTCCCGCTCGGGATCGATTGACAGAATCACCGTCTCGATCTCGTCACCTTTCTTATAATTGCGGACCGCTTCTTCGCCAGTCTCATTCCAGCTAATGTCGCTCAAGTGAACCAAACCGTCGATGTTGCCTTCAAGGCCAATAAAGATACCGAAGTCGGTGATCGACTTGATGCTGCCCGAGATCTTGTCTCCCTTAGCATGGTCTGCGGCAAACGCATCCCATGGGTTCTGGGTGCACTGCTTAATGCCCAGTGAGATACGGCGGCGCTCTTCATCAATATCGAGCACCATGACCTCAACCTCGTCGCCGAGTTGCACGATTTTTGAGGGATGCACGTTTTTGTTGGTCCAGTCCATCTCGGAGACGTGTACCAGGCCCTCGACACCCTCTTCAATTTCGGCAAAGCAGCCATAGTCAGTCAGATTGGTCACCTTGGCGACCACGCGGCTGCCCTCAGGGTAGCGACCGGTGATCTGTACCCAGGGATCCTCGCCCAACTGCTTGAGGCCGAGAGAAACACGGTTTCGCTCGCGATCAAACTTGAGGATCTTGACATCCATTTCCTGACCGACTTCCACGATCTCGCTGGGATGCTTGATACGCTTCCAAGCCATATCGGTAATGTGCAACAGCCCGTCGACACCGCCGAGGTCTACAAACGCACCATAGTCTGTCAGGTTCTTTACCACCCCTTTGACGGACTGGCCTTCCTGCAAATTCTGAAGCAGTTCCTCGCGCTCAGCGCTATTAGCCGACTCCATCACCGCACGACGCGAAACCACGACGTTGTTGCGCTTTTGATCGAGCTTGATGACCTTGAATTCCAGCTCTTTGCCCTCAAGGTGCGTCGTCTCCCGGATGGGGCGCACATCGATCAACGAACCTGGCAGGAATGCTCGGATGGTATCGATATCAACGGTGAAGCCACCCTTCACCTTGCCATTGATCACGCCCATGACCACTTCGTCTGCCACATGCGCTGCCTCGAGACCCTTCCAAGCTTCTGCGCGCTTCGCTTTCTCACGTGACAGCTTGGTTTCTCCAAAACCGTCTTCAACGGTCTCCAGAGCCACCTGTACTTCATCGCCCACGCTGAGACTGCACTCACCGTTAGCGTTAGTAAATTGATCAAGGGGAATCACCCCTTCTGACTTCAAACCGGCGTGGACAGTAACCCACTCGTTGTCAATATCGATTACGACACCCGTGACAATAGATCCGGGTTCCATGTCGACGGTTTGGAGGCTTTCTTCAAAGAGTTCAGCGAAGGATTCGCTCATGATGATGTTCCTGAATTGCGGAGTGAGATCACTCCTACCGGCTTCCAGACCCAGCCGGGTTTACGGTCCTGACGCTTCGGCGGGGTCCAGCCGTGACTCCGATGCGTCGCTCAGTAAATCGCGGGCAACCGCCAAGCCGCGGGCTGCCTGCAACACCTCATCGGCCGACAGCGCGGTGCTGTCGATGACGATGGCGTCCTCTGCCGGCACAAGCGGAGACACGGTGCGGGACTGATCCCGCGCGTCTCGCTGCTGTATGTCAGTCAGAAGGCGCGCGAGACTAACACTCTCCCCCATGCCCTGCAACTGATGGAAACGCCGCTCGGCGCGCGCCTCTGCGCTGGCAGTCAGGAAGATTTTTAAAGGCGCCTCTGGAAACACAACAGTACCCATGTCCCGGCCGTCAGCAATCAACCCGGGCGGTCTGGCCAGCTCCTGCTGCCTTAGCAATAGTGCTTCACGCACCTCAGGTAACGCGGCCACAGTCGAGGCATCCCGGCCTCCCTCTTCCGAACGAAGGTGCGCAGTGACATTCTCACCAGCAAGCCACACCGAAACGCCTGTATCGGTCGGCTGGAAGTCGACATCAAGGGACCGCGCAATCCCGGCAACCATCTCGCTGTCCTCGAGTGACACTGATGCGAGCCGACCAGCAAAACCCACCACGCGATAGAGCGCACCGCTGTCCAATAAATGCCAGCCCAATGCTGCGGCGAGGTGTTGACTGAGAGTGCCCTTTCCCGCCCCGCTCGGACCATCGATACAGATCACCGGCGCAGTGCCAGTCATTCCTCGGCCACCTCCAGACGCAAACCCGTTTGCAAGGCCAAATCTGCAAAACCGGGAAAGGACGTGGCCACATGCGCGCAGTCACTGACCTTGATGCGATCGGACGCTCTCAGCGCTGCCATGGAAAAGCTCATAGCAATGCGGTGATCGTGGTGAGTTGTGATCACGCCCCCGGATATTTCTCCGCCCACCACCTCGATCCCGTCCGGCAGCACAGTATTGTCGATACCCAACTGCGACAGCCCTTCCGCCATGCTGGCAATCCGATCACTCTCCTTCACCCGCAATTCCTCGGCGCCACGGAGTACGGTGACACCCTCGGCGCAGGCAGCGGCAACCAGCACAGCGGGTAGCTCGTCAATCGCAAGCGGCACCGCTTCCAAAGGAATCTCGATTCCTTTCAGCGGCGCGGATCGAACGCGCAAATCGGCAACCGGCTCGCCCCCGACCTGACGCTCGTTCAAAATATCGATGTTGGCGCCCATAGCACGCAAAATAGTGATCACGCCGTCACGGGTCGGGTTAATGCCCACGTGTTCCAGTGTGAGATCCGAACCCGGTGCAATCGAAGCGCCCACCAGGAAAAAGGCGGCGGACGAAATATCGGCGGGTATGTCGATTTCTGTGCCGTGGAGGGCGCCCCCACCCTCAAGACTGATTACGCCCTGATCGCGATTAACGGTATAGCCAAAACCGGTGAGCATGCGCTCGGTGTGATCACGGGTCGGAGCGGGCTCTGTCACAGCGGTGCGGCCGTCAGCAAACAAACCGGCCAGCAAGACACTGGACTTCACCTGAGCGCTGGCTACCGGCAGATCATAGTGAATGCCTTTGAGAACGCGGCGTCCCTGAATTTCCAGGGGTGGGCAGCCCTCATGTGAGCTGATGAGCGCCCCCATTTGCGACAGAGGGGTAATCACTCTGGCCATGGGCCGACGCAGGAGCGACTGGTCACCCGTCAAAATAGTGTCGAAAGTTTGCCCCGCGAGCAGGCCCGCCATCAAGCGAATGCTGGTGCCTGAGTTACCGACATCTATGACCCGGGTAGGTGGCTCCAGCCCACGAAGACCGACGCCGTCAATGGTCAGTCGACCCGATTGCGGATCTGTAATATCCACGCCCATTTCGCGGAACGCCGACAGTGTGGCCAGCGCGTCTTCGCCCTCCAAAAAACCACTCACGGTGGTGCGGCCCTCGGCAATGGACCCCAACATGATGGCCCGATGGGACATCGACTTGTCTCCAGGGACGCGAATACGACCAGTGAGCGAGCCGCCCGGATCCAGATAAAAGTGCATCAGTCCGTCTGCTCCGATCTTTGAGTGAGAGGGTTCAGAATGTCATCGTGCTTGCGCCGCACCTCCCTGCACCGGGAAAAAAACGTTTCTAACGCGTCACCGTCAGCCTCGGCAATCAGCGTCCGCAGGTGATCATGCTCCTGCGCCATCGCCTCCATTGCCGTGAGAATGGCGTCGCGATTGGTCAATGCAATATCGCGCCACATCAATGGGTCCGATGCCGCAATACGGGTCATATCCCTCAGTGCGCCACCGCCGTGCTTCATAGGCGACAAAGTATGATCGGCAAGCATCGATGTCAGCGCGTAAGCCACCATATGCGGTACGTGGCTACTTGCCGCCAGCGCCGCGTCGTGATCTTCGACAGACATATGCGTAATACGCGCCCCAGCAGTCTTCCAGAGCCGCTCAACGATCTTGAGCGCCCCTGTATCGGTCGCGCCAGAGGGTGTCAGAATGACCTCACGTCCATCAAACAGTTCAGGATAGGCCGCACCGACGCCACTGTTTTCACTGCCTGCAATCGGGTGCCCGGGGACAAACCGCGGATAAGCTGACCCCGCGGCATCGACAATGACACCTTTTATGCTTGCCATATCCGTAACCACAGGTTCGCCCGAAGCCGCCGCCAGATCCAAAACCTCTGGCAAAAGCTGCGCAGTGGCCTCCGGGGGAGCGCCGATGACGATGACATCGGCCTCAGCAACGATGGTCGGCAGATCCAGACTGAAACGATCAATAAGCCCCAACGCCAACCCACGCTCTAAAGAGTGCGCTCGCGGGCCCCAGGCAATGAGATCCGCCTGCCAGTTACCGCGCTTAAGGGCACCAGCCAACGACCCGGAAATCAGTCCGAGGCCCAAAAAAGCGACAAGGGGATCCTGGTCAAGGTCCACGATTAAATGGGCGCTCGGGGATAAGAGCCCAGCCTCTTCAGCATAATCGAGTGCTCTTCGATCTGGCCAATCACCTCCACCATGACTTCGTCAGCAAGGTGACCTTCGCACTCGATGTAGAACACATAGGTCCACTTTTCTGTCTTGGAGGGTCTGGAATCGATGCGAGTCAAACTGATGCCGTTTTCCTCAAAGGGACGCAGAAGGCCTAGCAACGCACCCGGTCGGTTGCGCGCAGAGACCAGTAGTGATGTTTTGTCATGACCACTGGGTGGCACACTCTCCTTGCCCAGCACCAAAAATCGCGTGGTATTGGTGGAGCTATCCTGTATGGCACTTGCCAAGGTATCCAACTGATGCAGACCCGCTGCTAACTCTCCGGCAATCGCTGCCACACCAGCCTCGACCCCAGCTCGTCTCGCTGCCTCGCCATTGCTGGCGACTGCCTCACGCGGGACATCCGGCAAATGACTGTCCAGCCATTGCCTGCACTGCCCCAGCGCCTGCTCGTGCCCGAGAATCAATTGGATATCAGATTGCTTGGCGCCCTGACCTGCGAGCAGGTGATGCACTATGGGCAGTTCTATCTCACCCGTGATCTGCAGAGGCGACTCGAGGAAACAATCTAGCGTCTGACCCACCATACCTTCGGTCGAATTTTCAACGGGCACCACACCGTAAGCACAGAGTCGTTCCTCAACCTGTCGAAAGACTTTGTGAATACTGGCTTGACCTTGAGGTATCGCCGATTGACCAAAATGCTTCAACGCCGCGGCCTGGGAGTAGGTTCCCTCAGGCCCCAGAAACGCCACGGACAAGGGCTGCTCAAGCGCCAGACAACTGGACATGATTTCCCGAAAGACCGAGGCAACGTGCTCTGACGCCAGCGGTCCTGTGTTGCGCTCCTGAATGGCTCGCAACACCTGTGCCTCGCGCTCGGGTCGGTAAAAGACCGGAGGCGCCTCGTCGGACTGCAAGGCAGCGAGCTTCACTTGCGCGACGTCCTGCGCGCATTTTGCGCGCTCACTGATCAGCTCAAGCAATTGACTGTCGATGGCGTCAATGCGCTCGCGAATCTTGCTGAGTTGTTCATCAGGGTTCATGGGGTATCCCCTCGCCGGGTTTTCTAACCGTGGCGTTGTTCAAAATCCTGCATGAAGTCACACAGGGCGTCCACCGAAGCTTCTTCCACCGCATTGTATAGGCTCGCGCGCATCCCGCCGACCGAGCGATGCCCCTTTAGATTCAGGAGCTTGGCCTCCTCGGCTTCCCGCAGAAAAATCGGGTCGAGGCGGTCATCGGCCAGCGTAAACGGCACATTCATCAAAGAACGACTCACCGTCTCCACGGGGTTACTGTAGAAGTCGCTGTCATCGATGACGCGATAGAGTTTGTCGGCTTTCCGACGGTTGATCGCTGCCATTTCTTCCAAGCCACCCAGATTTTCTAACCACTGGAATACCAGACCTGTCAGGTACAGAGCGAATGTGGGCGGCGTGTTGTACATAGAATCGTTATCAGCCGCCGTCTGCCAATTCAGCATGGCCGGGGTCTCGGAGCGGGCGCGCCCCAGTAAATCCCGATGCACAATAACCAGGCACAGACCCGCGGGGCCAATATTTTTCTGGGCGCCTGCATAAATCACACCGTACTGCTGCACGTCGATGGGCCGCGAGAGGATCGTTGATGACATGTCGGCTACCAGCGGCACCTCAATCTGCGGGACAAAAGCAAATTCCAGGCCGCCAATGGTCTCGTTGGGACAGTAGTGAAGGTAAGCCGCACCGGCGTTCAATTGCCATG
>CALKHC010000058.1 GCA_938091425.1 uncultured Luminiphilus sp.
TTCACGAACAGGATCAGATCTTCATAATCTGCCATGAAGTAAGCGACATTCAAAAGTCCGCGTCCACCAAGAAAGCTGGTTTTGAAGCCCACCTCAAACGAGTCTACCGATTCGGGATCAGTCGGCCCTACCGCGTCCAAAGTCGCTGCCCGCGCATTGAAGACTCCGCTTGCGAATCCGCGTGTCCAGCTGGCGTAAGCCATGGTGTCATCATTGAAGTGATAAGTTGCCGCAACCTTCGGAGAGAAGTCAGACCAGTCCTTTTCGTTGGAAGCGTTGTTGGTACAGGAGGAGAAGTCGAGCTCACAGGAGCCCAACACCCCAATGTCGATCTTCTTTTCTTCCTTGGTCCAGCGACCGCCAACCGTCAGCATGAGAGAATCGGTAACGGAAACATTGGCTTCGCCAAAGATGCCGGTTGTTTTGTGCTCAGTCTCCGAGTACGTCGCCGCATTGAGCGAAATAAAGAAATTTCTTCGTTCGCCGATAGAGTAGTCCTGATCGAAGCGATTCACTCCCGCAACAAAATTAAAGCGATCAGAGAAAGTGGACGAGTACCGCACCTCGATGCTGGTTTGGTCCTGCTCCTCTTTGTTGTCATTAAAATGGAAGATCGTAAACGGCGTGCCATCAAAGTCGGTACTGGAGTTGTATTCCACCTCCCGATAGCCTGCGATAGTCGTGATAACGCCGTGACCAAGATCCCATGAAGCATCCAGCACCAGTGAGCTTGTCTCGAGCTCGGTATAGCCAATCAAATCATGATTAATGCTGTATTTGTCATCGGGCGGGGTGTACCCCCAAGTGGTCTGAGCGAGAAACCGGCTCCCCTCTCCACAAACGATGTCTCGGTTATCCACTCCAGGAATCGGCGCGCAGTTGTGTGCAACGTTCTGAGAGTTGGCGCTTCCCGTATTGTTCTCGAGAAACTCTGCGATTAACGTGGCTTCGAAATTTTCTGTGAACTCAAATCTCACCATGGGGCGGATAATCGTCAGATCCATGCCTACTTTGTCGCCAGTGTCAGTATCTGGCATGCCCGCCGGGTAGATGCTCGTATCGATGCTGCCACCATTGTTATCCTCAAAGTATCCATCGCGGTCTAACTTGATTACCGCGACCTTACCGAAGATGTTGTCGGTGAGTGGTCCCTCTATACTGGCATTGAACTCAGTGGCGCTGTAATTCCCAACGCCTGCTTCAACGGTGAATCCAAACTCGTCTCCCGGCCGCTTGGACTTCACCAGCACCGCGCCACCAGTAACGTTACGCCCCAGTAGGCTGCCCTGCGGCCCCCGCAATACCTCCACGGCTTCAACATCGAATGTGCTAGCAAGCGCACCCGCGTTATAGCCAACGTAAATGCCATCCATGAAGATACCAACTTTGGGGTCATTGGTGCGGGTCGATCCATTCACGCCCATACCGCGGATAAAAAAATTGGGGTAGCTGGCGTAAGTGCCAACATTATTTAGCTCCGCATTACTCACCATCTTGCCAATGTCGACCAGATCTACGGTGAATGCTTGCTTCAGCGCGGTTTCATTGAAGGTGACTACCGAAGCGGGCAAGTCCTGAGTGGAGATATTGTCCGCCTGCTTGCTGGAGATGACGATCACCTCTTCCAGGACGTTTTGTGCGTGCACATAGCCTGAAGCCAACAGCGCAGACACTGCAAACCCCGACAATCGATGCGGAAAAAATGTTCGTACAAATTGCATGCAGCTACCCTCTTTTTTGTCGTTATCGCCGTGATGATCTACTGATTTACGCAGTTGTGCCGAAGGCCAAAAAGACAGCGCCTAAGGTGACAATTCCACTGACCTGTGAATCCTCACTTATTCGGCTATTTTCATAAATTGAACGCTCGACTCATATTTATCGTACTCCGCGCAAGACTTGGATTCAAGCGATTCTGCAGGCTGAGTTGCAAAGGTCTGATGAGGCCAGAGTGCGGTCGCTCTGAGTCAACTCAGATTTTCTGTTAGGGTTCGTAGCTGATGCTAATAAGGCTTTCCCATAGGTAGAGAGATGGGCGCAAACCTGCAACCCAAGGCGCGGTCGGACCAACAACGCTCGATCGAAACCAAAAATAAAATCCTGAATGCCGCAGAGGAACTGTTCTCTCTGCATGGCTTCTACGGCACTTCACTCAGAGATATCCATAGTCTTTCAGGGATTCGCATCTCTCTGTGTTATTACCATTTTGGCTCGAAGGAAGATGTGCTTCAGGCAGTAGTGGACCGCCGGGCCGATGTTCACCAGCAGGCGCTGCTAGAGATCCTCAACGAGCACAAAGAGTTCTATGGTGACAAGCCGATCCCGGTGGATAAATTAGTCGAAGCCTACGCGAGACCCATATTGGAGCGCCATCTGGCGCATGGGAATGGGTGGCGAAACTACACTCGATTGATGGCCTATCTTTACTCGGAATCTGCGCACCTTGAGCCCAAAGTTCAGATTCATAAATACGATCAAGTGATTAATCAATTTGTTGCAGAATTCCGAAAAAGCATTCCTGATGTCAACGAATCAGCACTGCACTGGGGGATTTATTTTCTGCGGTCATCTGTGATCAACCTGCTTCTAGATACGCAACTAGTGGACGACCAATCGGCAGGGCTTTGTGATTCGGGCGACCTCGAGAACGCAATGGAAAAGCTAAAGTGGTTTTTTTCGACGGGATTCCAACAGCTGATTTGATCCCTCAGCAAAAAAATAAAAAGCCCGCAATTAGCGGGCTTTTTATTTTGAGCGGCACGCGCGAGGGCGGCCGCGCCTGGTGTCGGGCTTACGGCATCGCAGTGTCCACCGTGACGCTCTTCACTGAGCCAGTAAAGTGTGAGTCACGCACGTTTTCAAAAGCGGCCACGACCTGAGTCGCATCGTCTTTACCGACATCTGCGGTCTCATCACCAGAGAACACAGCGGGTGTAGTGCGCTCTACGCGCCCCTCGCTCATCTTCTTGCCATTCACGTACAGCGTTGCCAACCCACCTTTACCCGGGCCGCCGCCATCATAGGCGAACTCCACTTTCACCTCGGCAGAACCGGCTGGTAGAGCTTCATCCGATGCGATGGTGTACTTCTCCAGCCCAAACCAGTTGTAGGTATAGGCAGGCTTGCCGCCATCCATGTATAGCGCCCAGCCGCCAAACTTGCCGCCCTGAGTCAGGATGATGCCGCGGTCGTTACCAACCAGCTCGACATTGGCAGTGACCGTCTTGGACCGATTCTTGATATTGATGAACGTGTTCTCAAGCATACCGTCCATGCCATCGGCCAATGTCAGGCTGGTGCGGCCACCCATCAGGTCGGGTCGACCTGCCTGCGCGGGATCAAACCGCTCATAGCGTCGGTCATCAAGCGGATAAACGTTGTTGGCGAGGGCCTCGCGATCGAATATTGCCTGCAGTTCAGCCAGCTTCTCAGGATTCTCCGCTGCCAGGTCATTGGTCAGACTGAAATCAACGGTGGTGTCATAGAGCTCCCAGATGTCTTCCTGCAACGTGCGGATGGGGGTGGGGTGCCAAGGCACGCCGTGAACCACGCGGGCTAACCAGCCTTCGTGATAAATCGCCCGGTTACCAAACATCTCAAAATACTGGGTGGTATGACGATCCGGTGCGTCGGCATCATCGGTGGCGTAGAGCAAGCTCACGCCATCCATCGGCAGCTGCGGAATACCGTAGATGGTGTCTGGCATCGGCAGACCCGTTGCTTCCAGCACCGTGGGGCCGATGTCGTTCACGTGGGACCACTGGCTGCGCACCTCGCCACGTGACTTAAACCCATTGGGCCAGTGCATGACCATGCCGTTGCGCGTACCGCCGTAATCACCAGCGACCTGCTTGGTCCATTTAAAGGGCGTGTCAGTCGCCACTGTCCAGCCCGCGGACATATGCGGGAAAGAGTCGGGACCACCCCAGTCATCGGCGATCGCGAGCATGCTCTCAACCGTCTCAACGC
>CALKHC010000059.1 GCA_938091425.1 uncultured Luminiphilus sp.
GGCCCCGAGCAAAAAGTTGGCACGGACTTTGCACTATTTTATGAGCTCAGCCGGTGCCCACGCACTTTCTGACTTACATTGCCCAGACAGTGCTGGGAAAGTGATTACTGAAGGAGAACGACATGTCAGAGCGCACGCTCGATTTAATCAGCAAAAATGATGTTCGCTGGGTGGATTTGCGATTCACCGACACCAAGGGGAAAGAGCAACACGTTTCTATTCCTTCCGGTGTAGTGGATGAGGATTTCTTTGAGGGCGGCAAGATGTTTGACGGGTCGTCCATTTCAGGATGGAAAGGCATTAACGAGTCAGACATGATCCTCATGCCGGACGACAGCACTGCCATTCTTGACCCCTTCACCGATGATCCCACGGTGATCCTGCGCTGCGACATCGTCGAGCCCTCAACCATGCAGGGCTATGACCGCGATCCCCGCAGCATCGCGAAGAAAGCTGAGGCCTATCTCGCGTCAACCGGTTTGGGCGACACTGCCTTCTTTGGCCCCGAGCCCGAGTTCTTTGTGTTCGACGACGTGAAGTGGAATGCCGACATGAGCGGCGCGAGCTACGCGATCAACGCCGAGGAAGCAGCCTGGTCCTCTAACCTTGATTTTGAAGATGGCAACACGGGTCACCGCCCAAGAGTGAAGGGCGGCTACTTCCCCGTGCCACCGGTTGACTCACTGCATGACATCCGCGCGGCGATGTGTTCCGCCATGGAGCAGATGGGCCTCGACGTCGAGGTTCACCACCATGAGGTGGGCACTGCCGGTCAGTGCGAGATTGGCATCAAGTTCAATACCTTGGTAACCAAGGCGGACGAAGTGCAGATCATGAAGTACTGCGTACTGAACGTTGCCCACGCCTATGGCAAAACCGCCACCTTTATGCCCAAGCCTCTGGTTGGTGACAACGGCTCAGGCATGCACGTTCACCAGTCTATTGCCAAGGGCGGAGACAACACGTTCGCTGGCGACGGCTACGCGGGACTGTCCGACACTGCGCTCTACTACGTCGGCGGTATCATCAAGCACGCGCGTGCGCTAAATGCTTTCACCAACGCTTCCACCAACAGCTACAAGCGTCTGGTGCCAGGCTTCGAAGCCCCTGTGATGCTGGCTTACTCTGCCCGCAACCGATCGGCGTCGATTCGTATTCCCTATGAGCCTTCACCAAAGGGCAAGCGCGTCGAAGTCCGCTTCCCCGATCCGACTGCCAACCCCTACCTTGCCTTTGCGGCCATGCTGATGGCAGGTATTGACGGGATTCAGAACAAGATTCACCCGGGCGATGCCGCGGATAAGGATCTATATGACCTGCCCGCCGAAGAAGCAGCGGATATCCCGACCGTGGCCTCCAGTCTTGAAATGGCTCTGGATGCGCTAGAGGCCGACAGGGACTTCCTGACGGCTGGCGGTGTCTTCACGGATGACATGATCGATGCTTACATCGAGCTTAAGCGAGCAGATGTGGAGCGCCTGAACATGACCACCCACCCTGTCGAATTCGACATGTACTACTCTGTCTGAGTCGGACGATCCCGACGAAGATCGATCACAAAAGCCCGCGGTATGCGGGCTTTTGTTTCCTTACCACTGCAAAGTCTATAATGCACCATCTTGGTGCATAGGAAGGGCTCATCTTGTCTCCATCAATGACACATAGGTCACTACAGCGGCTATGACGCGGGAGCGCACGCACGGAGCCCCCTCGCGTTCTATTTGGTGGATGCTACAGGTAGCCATCTGTCTAGCATTTGCTCCGGCCCTGATCGCGCAACCGGTTTACAAAGTCACTGATACGGATGGCAACGTCACGTTCACAGACACTCCGCCACATTCGGGCGAGGGAACGGTTGAAGAACACTCGGTCCACGCGGCCAACACGGCAAAAGCCACGGCGACGACGAGCATCCCTGCCGCATCTGGGGAGTTTGAGGAGCCAACCCTTTATGACACTCGCATTGTGACGCCAGCCGATAACACCACTATTCCGATGGGGCCTGGCAACTTTGCCGTGCAGGCTGCTTTCAATCCTCGCTTGGCAGCCGGCGAAACTCTGCAGCTGCTCCTCGATGACGAACCCGTCGGCGCACCGCAGCGAGCCGCAAACTGGCAGCTGACCAACGTGTACCGCGGTGAACATCGACTCCGAGTAGTTCGCCTCGATGAGAGTGGCGCACAAGTCGACGCATCGGCGGCGAGCACGGTGTTCATAATGCGACCTATTGTGAACAGGTGACGTGATGGCCGCCGAATCTTTGATGGACCTCTCCGCCGACTACCACCTCGACCTGCTGGCGACAGGGGTCATTCTATTGGACGCCGACCTGCATATCCGTGAATTGAACCAAGCGGCAGAGAACCTGCTCGAAGTTTCTGCCAGTCGCGCATTGAGCAGTCCCCTTGAGGCATTGCTCGACGAATCCAACGAGTGGTATCCGCTCCTTTATCAGGCGCTGGCCGATAACTACCCCATGGTACGGCGGGCTATTCCCCTCACCACTCGTACAGGACAGGAGCGCACTGTCGATCTGACGCTAAGCCCTATCGCAGGGAAAGTCGGAACCCGGTGCCTCCTCGTTGAACTGACCATGATTGATCGTCTTCAAGCCATTAGCCGCGACGAGAGCGAATGGCAGGCACAAGCCACATTGAAAGAGATCATGAAAGGCGTGGCACATGAGGTGAAAAACCCGCTGGGTGGCATTCGCGGTGCCGCCCAGCTGCTAGCGAGCGAGCTCGCCAATCCAAACCTTCAGGAATACACCGACATCATCATCTCTGAGGTTGATCGGCTGCGCACATTGGTTGACCGGATGCTGGGCCCAAAGGAACGATTGGAATCAGAGCAGACCAATATCCACGAGGTGACGGAGCATGTTCGTCATTTGATAGAGGCCGAAGCCAAAGGCGGTCTGATTATTGAGCGTGACTACGACCCAAGCCTGCCCGATTTTCTCGCCGACGCAGGGCAGCTCACTCAGGCAGTGTTGAATCTCGTTCGCAATGCCTGGCAGGCCTGCGGTGATGGCGGGTTGATCACGTTGAAAACCCGCGTTCATCGACAGTTCACCGTCGGCGGTAACCGGCACAAGCTGGTGTGCGCCCTGCACATATCAGACAACGGCCCGGGAGTCCCCGATGACCTGCTCCCGATGCTATTTCTGCCGATGGTGACCGGTAATGCGAAAGGCACCGGGCTTGGATTGTCGATAGCGCAGCGGATTGCCAATCAACACGGCGGATTGATTCAGGTGCAGAGCGTGCCCGGCGATACCTGCTTCACCTTGTTACTGCCCATGGAGACCTGAGATGCCAATGACTGACCAGGTATGGATTGTCGATGACGACAGTTCGATCCGATGGGTAATGGAAAAGGCCTTGTCGCGAGCAGGCTTGAACTGCCGCGCCTTTGAGACAGGTGACGAGGTGCTGGAAGCGCTTACCAAGGAAGAGCCATTGGTTGTGGTGAGCGATATCCGCATGCCCGGAATGGACGGCATCGCACTGCTTTCCGAGCTCAAATCGCAACAACCCGACCTGCCTGTCATTATCACTACGGCACACTCCGACCTAGACAGCGCGGTAAACTCTTATGAGGAAGGCGCCTTCGAGTATCTGCCGAAACCCTTTGATATTGAGGAGATGGTCGCCACCGTCACCCGCGCGCAGTCCCAGCGCACTCAGCATACTCAAGTTAATGAGAGCCAGGGCCTTAACCCCTCTACAGAAATCATTGGGAACGCGCCGGCCATGCAGGAGGTGTTCCGCGCAATTGGCCGACTCGCACAAAGTCACATCACGGTGTTGATCAACGGCGAGTCCGGAACCGGCAAAGAGCTGGTAGCGCGCGCGCTGCATCGTCATAGCCCCCGCGCCGGTAACGCGTTCGTTGCACTGAATATGGCCGCGATCCCTCAGGAATTGATGGAATCGGAGCTCTTTGGCCACGAGAAAGGCGCGTTTACCGGCGCCAACAGTCGACGTGAAGGGCGTTTTGAGCAAGCCCGAGGCGGCACGCTGTTCCTCGATGAAATTGGCGACATGCCCGCTGCTACCCAGACCCGTTTGTTGCGCGTGCTTCAAGACGGCGAGTTCTTCCGCGTCGGCGGCGTCGACTCGATCAAGGCAGATGTGCGAATCATTGCCGCGACGCACCAGAAACTGGAATCACTGGTGGAAACCGGTGCGTTCCGGGAGGACCTGTTCCACCGGCTCAACGTGATTCGTATACATGTTCCCAAACTCTCCGAGCGCCGAGAGGACATCCCGAGATTGCTCACGCACTTTTTAACAGCAGCCAGTGCCGAGCTCGATGTGGAGACAAAGACGCTGTCAGAGGACGCGCTTGAGGTGCTGACCCAATTGCCTTGGCCGGGTAACGTCAGACAGCTTGAGAACACCTGTCGCTGGCTGACCGTCATGGCAGCTGGGCGTGAAGTATTGCTGTCAGACCTCCCTGCAGAACTGTTGCAACGCCGCGACGAGATGCCCGAGGGTGTCGCCGAGAGCTGGCACGAGCAGCTGGCTGGTTGGGCAAACCGACAGTTAGCAGAGGGGCAATCTAACGTCCTGCGTCAGGCGCTGCCGCTGTTTGAATCGATCATGATTGAAGCGGCGCTTCAGCACACCGGAGGCCGCAAAGCCGAAGCCGCGGAGTTGCTCGGGTGGGGAAGAAACACCCTCACCCGCAAACTCAAGGATCTGGATTTACCGGCCGCCTAATAGGTGGCCGATAGAGTCAGTGAGTGGCGCCCTCAGGTGCAGTCTCAGCGCCTTCTCCCGTCTCAGCTGCCTGCTGCGCAACTGCTTGGCGGAACAGGGCGTCGAAGTTAACCGGTGCGATCATCAACGCGGGGAAGCCACCTTTTACCACCAGGTTGTCGACCGCCTCTCGGGCATAAGGGAATAGGATGGTCGGCGCGACGGTCGAGAGTAATTGCCGCAGCGCGTCGCCCTCGATACCCGCAACAAAGAAAATGCCCGCCTGCTGCACTTCGACGAGAAAAGCGGTCTGCTCTTCCAGCTTAGCGGTGATGGTCAGCGTCAAGACGACCTCGTGATTCCCCTCCTCATCCACGCGACTGCTTTTGGTGTTGAGGTCGACATTCACTGCCGGCTTCCACTCCTGACGAAAGACATTGGGCGTCATCGGAGACTCGAAGGAAATATCCTTGGTATAGATCCGCTGGGTGACAAATTGCTGTTGTGCGGCTGCTTCCTGAGCGGCTGCCGTTCCTTCTTCAGCCATGCTGGCTCTCCTTCTGTATCAAAGTGATGGCGGTTGCCCGCGGGCTACGCAAGCAGAGGGTCCAGCCCGCCTGAGCGCTCAAGACCATACAACTGATCGCAACCACCAATATGTTGTTCGCCAATCCAAATCTGCGGCACCGAGGTTTGCCCGGCCCGCTCGGCCATCTGCTGTCGTGCAGCGGGATCGCCATCTACCGGGATTTCCTGATACGAAATCCCTTTTTGATCAAGCAACGCTCTTGCCCGAATGCAGAATGGGCACCACCGTGTGGTGTAAATAACCACCTCGCTCACTGACTCACGACCGGGAGCTTTTGCGCGTCCCATTCCATCATGCCGCCAGAGAGCTTTTGTGCCCGACTGAAGCCCTGAGACCGGAGTGTTTTGGTTGCAGGACCGGCTGACTGCCCCATTTTACACACCACGACGACCGGTTTTTCGCGGAATTTTTCCAATTCTTCGGCACGATTGGCCAATGCCGCGGCCGGGATATGCAGTGCATCCGTAATATGACCGCGGGCGAAGTCCGCCGCGTCTCGGATGTCGAGAAAGACGCCGCCTTGACTGTTCACCAATTGGACTGCCTCGTTGATAGACAGCGCCGGGCCTGCTTTACGCGTCTCGTTCAGTACCAGCATGGTCAGCGTTGTCGCCAATGCGACCACCAAAATCCACTGCTCTCCGAGAAACTGAAAAATTAATTCTGCTGACACGCTCTTTCTATCCGCTAAGCAATCATCTTCTCACCCGCATCTGCGTGGCCTCAGACGTACTGCGATCATTCGGGGTTTCATTGCAATCGACTCACTGCAATCGGCTTTGTGCAATCGACTTAGTGCAATGTACAAGGGACGCGAGTATATCGGTTCAACCGACCACCCTCCAGTGTAGCCAGACAACACCCGCGCCGAGGCGAATAAGACTGAGTTCTAGGGAGTTTCGCGGGGCTCGGCAGTGGACTCACATGCCGATTCGGCGCCTCAAGGCACCTCGGCCTTCTCCGCCGCCTCAATCCTCTCGTCAAGTTGTTCTTCCGCGAGACTCACAGGATCAAGGTGAATCATGACATCTGCCTGAGGCATGGCCGTCATGATGGCCTCCTCTACGTCATCACTCACCTCATGGGCAGTCATCAATGGCATGTGATCGTCCAGCTCCAAATGCAATTCGATGAAATCGACTCGCCCCGCGCTGCGCGTTCGCAAATCGTGAACACCGAGCACCTTGGGGCGGGCACGGGCAACACGGATGATTTCTTCGCGCTGTGTTTCGGGAAGCTCCTGATCCAATAGCTCGCTGATTGCGTCCACGATAATGTCCCAAGCAGCCTTGAGGGTGTAGGCCGCCACGGCCAACGCAAATAACGGATCCACTCCGGGCCAGCCGAACTGTGCAAACACCAATGCCGCGAGCACTGCGGCGTTGGTCAAGAGATCAGTCCGATAGTGCAGGGAATCGGCGCGGATCGCCGGCGAGCGCGTGCGGCGGATGACGTAGCTCTGCACCGCCACCAAGCCGGCAGTGAGTACGATCGTGACCACCATCACGGCGACACCGACCGGGAATGCCGACAGCGGCTCGGGGCTGAGCAATCGCTGTGTGGCCTCGCTGACTAGGAACAGCCCCGACGCGATGATAAAAAGGCCTTGCCCCAGGCCCGCAATGGCCTCGGCCTTGCCATGACCCCACCGATGGCTGGCGTCTGCCGGTGCAAGGGCGTAGCGCACGGCAAACAGATTCAGCAGTGAGGCGCCCGCATCCATGAGCGAATCCACCAGAGAGGCCAGAATGGCGACCGAATCCGTCTGCCACCAGGCATAACCCTTGGCAACGATCAGAACCAGCGCGACCGAAACGGAAAGATAGGTTGCCAGACGAAGAAGCCGGGCGCCCTCCTCGGCATCGACAGAGCGACTTGGGACATCGGGCGGCGCGGTTGCTGATGGACGCATAAACGGGTTGAGCCTCACCCTCGCCAGGATTGGTAATCGGAGCAGAGCACCATGGCTTCACCTTAACATTGGCGCCTTGCGCCCGACAGGGGATTCACGACACCCACTGGACAGGGCCAGATAGTGCTCCGCCTGCAGGGGCGCGTTACAATACGCAGGTCAGCTACCCGAGCCCTACACGCCGTGTCTACGCCCCGACGCACCACATTACTTGTCATTCTGGATGGTTTTGGTCACCGCTCTGCCAGCGAGGACAATGCGATCCTGGCTGCAAAAACACCGACGCTGGATCGTCTCTGGGCTACGGCCCCCCACACGCTGGTTTCAGGATCCGGGCTGGATGTTGGACTCCCCGAAGGCCAGATGGGCAACTCCGAAGTGGGTCACATGAGCCTGGGCTCAGGGCGTATCGTTTATCAGTCCATCACCCGCATCGATCAGGCGATTGCCAGCGGCGAATTCGTCTCCAATAGCGTCTATCTGGAAGCCATCGACCAAGCCGTGGCGTCAAGCAATGCGGTCCATATCATGGGCCTACTGTCCCCCGGCGGCGTTCACAGCCATGAGGAACAGCTGTTCGCGGCAGTGAAACTGGCCGCAGAACGCGGTGCGAAGGAGATCTTTTTGCATGCGTTTCTCGACGGCCGGGATACCCCGCCCCGCAGTGCGGCCGCATCACTGGAGCGCGCTGAGGCGGTCTTTATGGCACTCGGCGCCGGACGGATTGCATCCGTTCATGGTCGCTACTGGGCCATGGATCGAGACAACCGCTGGGAACGCATTGAGAAAAGTTATTCCCTACTGACAGAGGGCGAGGCGGTGCATGACGCCCATACCGCCTTAGATGCATTGGAAGCCGCCTACGCAAGGGGCGAGGACGATGAGTTTGTCGCCCCGACTCGAATTGGCGATCCCGCGGTCTTCGCGGATGGCGACGCCGTGCTATTCATGAATTTTCGTGCAGACCGAGCCCGACAGCTGACACAGGCACTCACTGAGTCTGATTTTGTGGGCTTTAACCGACGCCAGCAGCCGGCCCTGCGACTCGTCACGACTACCGAGTACGCCGGGTCTCTCTCGTGTCCGGTGGCTTTTCCGCCCGACACGCTGAAGGACAGTCTCGGAGAGGTGCTTGCCGATAAAGGCCTCACTCAGCTGCGCATTGCCGAGACCGAGAAGTATGCGCACGTGACTTTCTTCTTCAGCGGTGGCCGCGAGGAGACGTTTGCAGGTGAAACCCGCACGCTGATCCCGTCACCCGACGTTGCTACCTATGACTTGCAACCGGAGATGAGTGCGCATGAGGTCACTGATGCGCTGGTCGCCGCCATCGAATCGGGTGACTACGACTTTATCGTCGTCAATTTTGCCAACGGTGACATGGTGGGCCATACCGGTCAGCTTGATGCCGCCGTGTTGGCGGTGGAAACCCTCGATGGGTGTCTGGGCCGAATCGAAGCGGCACTGCTCGCCACAGGTGGCGAGGGTTTGATCACCGCGGATCACGGTAATTGTGAGCAGATGCGCGACTACGAAAACAACCAGCCACACACCCAGCACACGACCGAGCCCGTGCCGTTAATTTACCTTGGTCAGGCCAACCGTGACCTGGATCCCGATGGTGGCATCCTCGCCGACATCGCTCCGACGATCCTGACCATGATGGGACTGGACGTCCCTGCTGCGATGTCAGGACGCAGCCTCCTCAAGCACTGAGCCCACGCTCGGTGGACCGTGTTTTCGCGCTCCGCAACGGACTAAGCTGCTGCTGCCTTGCCCTCTGCGCGGGCCTCTCCGCTACCACTTGGGCACAATCACCCAACACCCTCGACCAAACCTCAGAACAGATCGAGACGCTACGCGCCGAGATCACGATGATTCAGTCGCGGTTGGCATCTCAGGAAAGTGAACGCGACGCGCTGCAGGACGCATTGCGAGAGGCGGAGGTTCAGATCGGCGAGTTGGACCGGCAGCTGGGCGCGCTGAGTCAGGAACGGCGAGCGCTTCAGCGGGAGCTAGCCGAGCTTGATGCCAAGGGCGAACAACTCCGCGACGCTCAACGCCAGCGAACCGATACCATCGACGCCAGCATTCAACAGCTGTGGCTGTTGCAACAGGGAGGCGGCTTGAGGGTCTGGCTCGGTGACCAAAACCCTGAGGACGTGGGACGAAATCTGGCCTACTTTCAGACACTGATCGAGGCACAGCAGCGGACTATTGCGGAGTATGAACTGGGTCTGGAGGCTCTCACGGAGAACCGCAGCCGCATCTCCCAAGCCGAGACGGCTCTCAGGGACCAGACGGCAGTGATTGAAGCGACGAGAGGGACACTCTCGGATCAACGGGCAACTCGACACACTACCCTCGCGCTGATCAGCCAGAAGGTGCAGGACGACCAGCAACGCCTGAGCGCGCTGGAGCGCGACCAGGCGCGACTGAACGCGCTGCTGGGTGAGTTGCAGACACTTGCCTCAGCCACGCTCCCAGTCATCACGCCGCTCGAAACGCAGCGACCATTCGCCAAGACTCAGGGCACGCTGGCCATGCCAGTGGCAGGCACGCTTAGAAACCGATACGGCGCGCGGCGCAATGCCGATATTCGCTGGCGCGGCTGGCTGATCGCGGCGGATGAGGGCGAACCTGTGCGCGCAGTCCACGGCGGCGACATTATCTATGCCGATTGGCTTCGCGGACAGGGCCTCTTGATGGTGGTGGATCACGGCGAGGGGTGGCTGTCGCTCTATGCACAGAACCACAGCCTGCTGCGAGCAGTTGGCGACCGAGTCAGCGCCGGAGACATCATCGCCAAAGCGGGCGCCAGTGGTGGTAGCGAAACGTCTGGCCTGTATTTTGAAATTCGACACCGTGGCGAACCAGTCGATCCTAGCGAGTGGATACGTCGCTGAGACCCGGCCGGATAATCGGGTACCATTACCGGCCCAACGCTTTCAGGCCTCGCTCTCAGGAAATTCTCA
>CALKHC010000060.1 GCA_938091425.1 uncultured Luminiphilus sp.
CATATTGCCGCCCGGCGGCACAATCACCACCGTGGAGCCATTCATAATGTGGTCACCGGCAAACACCATGCCTTCTTCCTCGAAGAGAAAGCAGACATGGTTATCGACATGACCGGGCGTGCGAATCGCGCGAAGCGTCCATCCCTCACCCGCGATGCAGTCGTCTTCCTCGATCTGCGCTGCCGGCTGAAAAGTCAGGTCCTGATGCCGGTCATCCGCCGTCACCCGGCCAATCAGCGTGGCGCCGGTCGCCTCTGCCAAGCGTGCGGCCGCCGGTGAGTGATCCGGGTGCGTGTGGGTGCAGGCGATAAATTTCAGACGGTCGCCCACACACCCGAGGATGGCATCGATGTGTGAGGGCTCGGCGGGCCCAGGATCCACCACCACCAAATCGGTTTCACCGACAATGTAGGTATTGGTACCGGGACCGGTCATGGGACCGGGATTCGGCGCCACGATGCGACGCACCCGCGCCGACAGTGACCGGACTTCTCCGTGGGGCTGCATCACTCCACCAGCTGGGGGATCGCGACTTCCGGGTCGACGTCGGCGTCGTAATTCACGCCGTCCACGCCAAAGCCGAAGAGCTGCAGGAACTCCTGGCGGTAGCCATCAAAATCAGCGAGGGTTTTGAGATTGTCCGTATCGATCTGCTCCCAGATGCCTGCGACCTCCGCCTGCACCTCTGGGTTAAGCTCCAGCTGGTCGACCCGCAATCGGCCCGCCTCATCCAGCTCGCCATCGCCGTAGAGTCGCTCCCGGAACAAGCGATCGATCTGCTCGATACACCCTTCGTGAACGCCGCGCGCCTTCATCACTTTGAAGAGAATCGCCAAGTAAATAGGCATTGCAGGTATCGCGGCTGACGCCTGCGTCACCACCGCCTTTAGTACCGACACGCGCGCGTCGCCACCCAGTGACGCGAGCTGCTCGCGAATCCCCTCCACGCGGTGATCGAGGTCTTTTTTGGCCGCACCGATCGTACCGTGCCAGTAGATATCCCAGGTGATCTTCTCGCCGATGTAGGTGTAAGCGGTTGTTTTGGCGCCCTCGGCTAATACGCCCGCCTCAGCCAGCGCGTTAATCCACATCTCCCAATCTTCGCCACCCATGACCGCAACGGTATGGTCGATCTCTTCCTGCGTCGCGGGCTCGAGATGAAAGTCCTGAATGACCCCTTTGTCGGTGTTCACACCCTTCTGGGTTGTGGCCTGACCAATGGGCTTCAGCGTCGAAGTGAAGACTTCCCCTGTTTTGGGATGCGTGCGTCGCGGTGCGGCCAGACTGTAGACCACCAGATCCACCTCACCAAGATCTGCCTTGATCAGGTCGATCACCCGCGTTTTCATCTCATCTGAGAACGCATCCCCGTTCAGGCTCTTGGCGTAAAGCCCCGCCTCGTCTGCCAACTGGTGAAATCCCGCCGAGTTATACCAGCCGGCGGTGCCGGGCTTGCGATCCGTTCCGGGCTTCTCGAAGAAAACGCCAATGGTCGATGCGCCAGAACCAAAAGCCGCCGTGATACGCGACGCCAGCCCGTAGCCGGTAGAAGCGCCCAATACCAACACTCGCTTGGGGCCATCTGCGATGTCACCCTTGCTGCGAACGTGCTCTGCCTGACGCCGCACGTTTTCAAAGCAGCCGATGGGATGGGTGGTCGTACACAAAAAGCCGCGCACTTTGGGCTGAATCACCATGTTAGGGGCTCCAGAAAAACGAGCGTGAAGTCTAGCATGCAGGGCGGATTTCGTAGCACACTCGCCGGCGCACGGCAGGCACATTATCTGCGCGGGCCGTGCCATAACCGTGAGCCCGATTACCGAATCTGGCGCCGTAAAAATTGCTCTGGGAGACAACGATGCAAATCGAAACCGCCATCCTCGCACCTGCCGCAGTCCTTGCCGGCTGGACTATGATTGTTTTTCTCTGGCTCATCGCCAGGCGCATGCCCGCCTTTGCAGCAGCCGGTATCACAGTAGGCTCCATGCCTGCCGGTGCGCGAGGCGTTGATACCGAAGCGCAACTTTCTACCAAGGCCAACTGGATCTCGCATAACTACACCCACCTCATGGAGCAGCCGACGGTCTTTTATCCCGTTGTGATCATGCTCGCCTTGCTAGGTGACAACACGGCGCTCAGCGTGAATCTCGCCTGGGGCTATGCTGGCATTCGGGTGCTACACAGCCTGTGGCAAGCGAATGTGAATACCATTCCGGTGCGCTTTGCGCTGTTTGCGCTTTCCAGCCTATGCCTGATTACCCTTGCGGCAAGGGCCGTGATGCAGGCGCTGTAACGATCGTGGGGCGCTAAACGACGCCCCTTTTATTGCTCACTGAGTCCAACGATCAAGATCCTGGGGCGTATCGATATCGGTCACGTAATGGAGATTGTCAGTCTGCCACTCCAGCAGCCAGTCCGGGCGCTGGTGGCGCCATGCGCCGCTGCCAAAGTCGCCCTCGCCCTGCGCTATTTGTGAAGCTATCCGCCTGCTGAACAACACGGGGTTACCGGGGCGCGTGCCGACCGTAGGTCCGACAAACTCAATCGCCGCGTCGGCGTGTTTATAGGCACCAATGAGAGATATCAGGTCTTGTCGTGTTAGCGCCGGCATATCGACGGGTAGCACCATCACGGCGTCGACCCCTGACGAGAGGCTTGCCACGCCGAGTCGCAGAGAATCCGCCTGAGAGTGGCCCTCAGCCGGCTGCACCACCTCGGTCAGAGTGGCGTCGTCGAAAAGCGGCCCCGCCCGGGCCAAGAGCGGCGAGACTTGCGACTGATAGTGACCTGTCACCACAACCACCTCATCGACACCGACTTCGCT
>CALKHC010000061.1 GCA_938091425.1 uncultured Luminiphilus sp.
CGCGGCTGGTGGACGCCGCCTCGCACCATCGGTGCGGAGTTTGCGATCTCCTTCTAAGGCGTTCACAAAAATCGAAACGGGGGCGCAAGCCCCCTTTTTTGTGCTCGACGGGAGAGCACAGCCCCGTCAGGTATTCTGTTACGGTAGTGAGATTCTGTTACTGGCAGGCCGTCAATCTCACAATAGGCCCCGTTTGCAAACCCACTCAATGATTTTTAGCGAACTGAAACCGATATGAGCCGCATCACGCGCAGAGACTTTATCAACGGATCCGCCGCAGCGATTGCCGGCTCCCTATCGGGCGCGCTCCCTCGCTTTTCGCAAGGCTCCGAGCTCTCGGCCTACCCACCTGCCCTCACAGGACTCAGAGGTAGCCAACCTGGTTCCAATACGGTGGCGCATCAGCGCGCATGGGCCGGCGGTCTGAAGGCTGATCAGGTTCGCCAAACTGATGAGCGGTTTGATCTAATCATCATCGGCGCGGGTTTAAGCGGCCTCGCGGCGGCAGTCTTCTATCGTCAGCAGCATGGGCCTGACAAAAAGATTCTAATCCTTGATAACCATGACGACTTCGGCGGCCACGCCAGGCGCAATGAACATGTGATCGATGGCAAAACACTGATCACCTATGGCGGCTCGCAGACGCTCGTCGAGCCTCGTACGGCCGACCCCATCATTCGCCAGTTGTTTTCTGACATCGGCGTAGATCTTTTACAATTTGATACGGCCTTTGATCAAGACTTCTATAGTCGCCATGGTCTCAGCGCCGCCACGTATTTTAATGCCAAGCACTTTGGGCGCAATGCTGTGGTTCAGCACCCCTTCTGCAACTACTACAACTATATAGAAGGATTGCCGGGTGCGGCGCTGTCTGACGAGGAAGCCGTGGCCGCGGCGCCGCTGAGTGCTGAAGGCAAGGCGCAACTGCTGCGGGTGTTAAAGGGTGGCCTGCACCTACTGGACATACCTGCGGAAGAACTAAAGGACCACCTCAACAGCCATAACTACTTCGATTACCTCAAGCAAACGCTCGGAGTGGATGATCCAGGCGTACTGCGGATGGCACGCCACTCAGGCATTGATTGGTCCAACACGGGTACAGAATTGATAAGCATTGCCGAGGCCCAAGAATGCGGCGCGCTTGGATTCGCCCCAGTGGCGGTCTATGACGAGGAGCATCCTTACATTCATCACTTCCCCGACGGTAATGCCGGTGTCGCGCGCACGCTCGTTAAGCACCTAATTCCCGAGGTTGCCGAGGGGAGCAGCGCCGAATCCCTCGTCAATGCGCGGTTTGATTACCAGCGACTGGATGGTAGCGATCAGGCCACCCGCATTCGGCTCGAGAGCACTGCGGTGGATATTCATCATCGCGGCGGCGCGCACAGTGCTGAAGATGTGGTGGTTCGGTACGTGAAAGAAGGAGAAACCCTTGAGGTTTCTGCGACCCATGTGGTCATGGCCTGTTACAACATGATGATTCCTCACATCGTCACGGATCTCCCCGCCCACCAGGCCAGTGCGCTACGACAACAAATGAAAAGCCCGCTCATCTACACCACCGTGGGTCTGCGGAACTGGCGCGCGTTCAAAGAGCAAGGAATTGGCCTGGCGATGTGCCCTGGAAACATGCATCAGACGCTCTTCATGGACTTTCCTGTAAGTCTTGGCGGCTATGAGTATACCCAGACACCTGATGACCCCTGTGTGATTCAGATGATCAGTTGCCCCTACAGCGAAGAAGTGGGTAAACCGCGAGCAGAACAATACAAGGAGGCGCGCTATCGGATGTTGGGCAGGCAGTTCTCAGATTACGAGTCGGAGATCCGTGAGCACCTGAGCGGCATGCTTTCATCCAGGCACTTTAATTTTGATCGCGATGTCGCCAGTCTCACGGTCAATCGTTGGGCGCACGGTTACACCGTTGCGGGCCCCGGCGACTCCGTAGCGATCGGGCGGCAACCCCATGGGCGGATCACCATTGCCAATTCTGATTCAGCGCCGGCGGCAGATGCCATTGAGGCGATGCGGATGGGTTATCGAGCGGTGAGGGAGATCGAACCAACCTAGAGCGCCACACCGCGCTACCTTGCCGATTGGCAGGAACTACAAGAGCATGAGACCCGATGCTCCCACGAAGTTGTCACCCGGCAAGCGGTGCTAACCCGCTGGAAGTGGAGCACGATTTCGAACAGCCCCTCTATGCCAGATATCACGAATGTATGACGGTAAGGCAAGCAGGGCTGGCGTGGCCACGAGCGTCAAAATCGCGGCAAAGGACAGACCAAATACGATGGCCTGCGATAGAGGTCCCCAGAACACAGCCATCTGCCCCCCAGAATTGATATTGCGATTGATCAGGTCCACCGACATGCCCAGCGCCAAGGGCAGCAATCCAAAAACAGTTGTCGTCGTTGTGAGCATGACCGGTCGCAGACGCTGGGCCGTAGCGCGGACGATAATGCTGTTGATCGGCAACTCTGGGTGGCGCGCCCGGACATAATTAAAGGTATCGATGAGTACGATATTGTTATTCACAACGATACCGGCGAGCGAGACGATACCAATACCCGTCAGAAGGGCACTGAAAGGACTTTCCGTTAACAGCAGACCAACCAGTACACCAGCGGTCGACATGATGACGGCCAATAAAATCAGCGTACTTTGATAGAAACTGTTGAATTGAGTGACCAACAGCACAAACATGAGCAACAGAGAGAGTAGGAACGCGACGGAAACGAAAGCGATACTCTCTTCTTGCTCTTCATTGGCACCCCTGAATTGAATATCAACGCGCGAATCAAAGTCATGCGTGTTAAGCCATTTCTTTAGGTCAGCGACGACATTATCGGGGATCACGCCCTCCACCACTTGCGCCCTAATACGCTCCGTGGGCCAGCCATTGATTCTGCGCAGCGTATCCACACCCGGAGACGGTTTTATTGATACAAAATTAGTCAGTGGAACGAGGCCTTTAGCCGTACTCACTCTGATCGACTCCATCGCTTTGATGCCACGATATTCGCGCGGATATCGAGCACGAATATCCACTGCATCATCAGCTCCAGACGGCCTGTACTCAGCCACTTTCACACCACTGGTGACAAGTTGTAAGGCAATGCCTGAGGTTGTGACATCTGCGCCATATAGTGCCGCTTGCGCGCGATCGACCTCCATCCGCCATTCAATCGATGGTAACGGCCGCGTATCGTCAATATCAACGAGCTCAGGTAACGTCTCCAGATAGCCTCTTATTTCAGCCATCACGGGCTGCAATAATTCCCGGTATCGTGATCGCAGCTCAATTTGGATCGGTTTGCCAACACTAGGGCCTTGCTCTACCGGCTGCACCTCGACACGCAAGCCAGGCATATCTGAAGTTCTCTCACGAATTTGTCGAATAATGTCGAAGCCAGAATCGCTACGATCAGACTCCGGCGTGAGCTCAACAAACATCACGCCTATCCTGTCCGCAATAGCGTCGGGGCCACCTCCAGAAGCGCCGGGCAGAAGCGTTTGAGTGTTCACAGATCGAATATTGGGAACACTGAAGACGCGTCGCTCGACGTCGCTCACCAACTTATCGACCTCTCCGGCCGAAAAATTTCCGCGCCCGCTCACAGAGACGGTAAGAAATTGCGGGTCAGTCTCATTGAAAAAAATGGTGCCCTTTCCATATTGGCCGTAAGCCCAAAAAATACTGACCAACAACAGCGCGATAGCGCCCAGAGTCGCCGCAGGCCGCGCGCAAACCTGACTCATTGCGCGCGCATAAGCGCCTGTAAAACCACTGAGACGAGTGGGGTCCCCATGCTCCAATTCCTCGAGTCGTGCCGCAGGCGCAGTCGCATGAACGGTAGGCTTACCAAATATGGTGCCCAGAACGGGGCCGAAAAAGAGCGCGTACAACAACGATCCACACAAGACCGTGAATACGGTAACGGGTAAGTAGCTCATGAATTGACCAGGAATCCCTGGCCAAAACATCAGTGGCAGAAACGCAGCGAGCGTCGTCGCTGTGGAGGCTGTCACCGGCCAAAACATTCGCTTTACGGCCTCTGAGTAAGCTAGCGTATGATCCGCGCCCTCGCTCATCCTGCGATCTGCGTACTCAGTGACCACAATCGCACCGTCTATCAGCATGCCCAAACCGAGCAACATGCCGAACATGACCATGAAATTGAAGGTGTAACCCAGCAAATAAATGACGACTACTGAGAACAATAGGGACACCGGGATACCCAACCCGACAATCAATCCACTTCGAAAGCCCATTGCGGCCACCACTATCACCATAACCAGCGCCAAGGCCGTCATGATGTTGCCCTGAAGTTCAGTGACCTGCACCTCGGCAAATTCAGATGTAATCAGTGAAGGCTGCACTCGAATACTGGCTGGGAGCTGCTGGCTCATCTCCTCGACGACTGCTAGCACAGCATCTGATGTTTTTATGACATTCGCATCAGGTCGCTTCTTCACCTCAATATACATTGCCCTCTGACCGTTAAACCGCGCGTAGCTCGTGCGATCTTTAAAGCCTCGACGTATCTCAGCGACATCCGCCAAGGTCACCACAGTGTCGCCATTTACCTGCACAGGCAGATTCATAACATCTGTAGCGGTCTCAACTACTGAGGGAACTTTCACCGCAAACCGACCACCCCCTGTCTCTAGGCTGCCCGCGGGAATCAGCCTATTGTTTCGTTGAAGGGTGTCGGCCAGTGCTTCGCTTGAAATCCTGTTGGCCTCAAGGGCTTGGGGGTCAATGAGAACCTCTAAAACTTCTTCTCGGGTGCCCCGCATATCTGCGCTAAGGACGGACGGCACCGTCTCAATGGCGTCCCGTAGCAAGAGGGTTGCGTCATACATTTGTCTCTCACTGGCGCCCTCGGACAATAGGTTGATCTGCAGCAATGGAAAATCGTCAACATTCAGTTCCTCGACAAGGGGCTCTTCTGCCGTTGTCGGTATTTCGGACTTAGCGCGATCAACAGCCTCTCTCGTATCGAGCAAAGCCACGTTCAAATCAACTTCAGGTTCGAACTCAACACCCAGCGATACAAAACCCTCAGACGCTACCGCTGAAATTTCCTTAATCCCTTCCACTTTGCGCAATTCGACCTCAACGGGTTGTATCAGCAGGCGCTCACCATCTTCAGGAGAAATACCCTCGTGCGCGATACCAATCAAAAAGTACGGCAACACAATGTAGGGTTCATTGGCGATAGGTAATGCCGCGCGAGCCAGAAGTCCGCACAGAACCACCATCGACATCATCATCAGAGTGGAACGTGATCGGCTGATCGCCGCATCGATGAATCCCATCATTATTTTGGCGCCCCGGTTTCTTCGGCCGCGGCCCTTCGGGCATCTACAATTTGACCTTCCGCCACGAATTCATGACCAACCGTGATCAGGCGAGTGCGCTCAGGTAGCCCTATCACCCACGTTCCATCTGATGAATCTTCAAGGATCGCGACAGGATGGAACTCAACTCGATTTTCTCGGTTGATTGTTCTCAGCCCCAGTGCGCCGGCATCATTGAGTGTGAACAGTGAGGGCGACACGCGATGAGCCTTTACAGTTTCCCCGAGCAGATCTACGACGGCTGTGAGCCCCGCTCGAATCTGATAGTCCGGATTAGGGACGGTTATTTCAGCCAGATAAGTGCGGGTAAGGTCGTCGGATTGACTGCCAACGAATGTGATCGTGCCCTCAAGATAATGACCGGTGCTCGTTCTAGCGCTCGCAGCCTCGCCCAAACGAAGCGCACCGACATCCCGTTCGGAGATGAATACCTCAACCAGGATTGGGTCGAGATTGATTAATGTCGCACAAACATCTCCAACGCGAGCGAGGTCGCCCACTACCAAGGGCTGGGTCTCAATCACCCCTGAAAACGGCGCGGTCACCGTCGTACGACTCAAATCGAGCTCCCGCCGCAGCAAATTAGCCTTCGCCGATTCAAGTCGAGCGGCGGATTGCGCCACCTGTGCTTCTGCAAGCAGGTTTTCACCCTGCAGAGCCAACGCTCCGTCATGCTCAATTTCTGCCTGAGTCAGGGTTGCCATAGCCTCCGTGACCAAGGCTGCTCTGTCGTCGATAGCGATCTCACAGAGCACTTGCCCTTCCGACACTCGCGCGCCCCTCTCTACCGGTCGCGACACCACGATGCCCGAGATTTCAGTGCTGACACTCGCTGTCTGTTTACTGACCGTCTTACCTCGAAGCACGCGTCTCCTTGTTCTGGATTCGGCGCGTATTTCTTCTATTACGACGGAAGGCAAACTCGAATCTGACATCGAAGCCATCGCATCCAGTAAGTTTGGCACTGGGGCTTTAGGCTCAGAGAACAATCCCGACGCGAGCCATAGCAGAACCAAGGCTGCAAAGATTGAAGCGACTTTCAGGTTATTTCTCATAATCCTCGATCTTCTTGATGTCTGTCGCCATCAATAAACAAACCCAAAGGGGCTTTCGCCGTCTGACTTAGCATAACGATAAGGGTCAACAGCACATCGACTCGTTCAATGCTGGCTTTGAAGGCGCGATTCTACTCCTGGCGCGGCGCCATGACACCTGAGGATGGGTATTCGCCGTGGCTTATCCATGATGTCTGGTACCTTCGCACCACTGAAAAGGATCATCAAAAAAGTCTTTTCGAGTCGCCAATACTCCTATCATTAATAGGAAAGACCAGTTGCCAGCCAAAATTCCTGAGGCGCTCTGCGCCAACAGCCCAAAGCTGTCAGCGGACGAGAATCTCGCCAAAGACGTAATTGCCCTTTTCCTGCACTCCTGACTCACCGATCGGTCTACCGACGGCGAGCGGCACGTTACCAACATAGAGTGGATAGACACCGGGCTTGATCGGCACGAAGCTCACGTGGGCTGATCCGATCTCGTCACATTCAATGGCGTTGAAACTGAGGCCTTGTAGATGCACTTCGATGTCACCCACCGTGACCAAGCGCAAATGAGCGTTGTTTAAAAACTCAGTCATTTCGATTCGCCAGCCCGTAAGGTCATCCCGCACGTCAGGACAATCAAGCGTGAGGCGGTAGTACTGGCCAGAGTTCAGGATGAGCCCCTCAGGCTGTAATTTCGGACTCCCGTTATCTGCAGTGGTGATCGTAAGCCCAATGCGCTCTGGGGGGTATTGAGCCAAATTTCCCAGAGACTCGGCTGCCACGCAGTACGGAAAAGCGTGGGAGAAAAAAACCGCAAGGCATACGGCGAGTAAATTTTTTTTGGCGCTCATTTTTACGCTCGACTCATGTCAGTTAAGACTTCAACCCAGACCATATCGCGGTTCCGCAAATTATGGCCAGCGGGACACGCGGCAATGCACGAGAATACCGAGGCAGTTGCCATTTGAAGATATACTGAACCCACGCTGAACCATTGCGACTTCGACCCGCAATCCAAAATAAGGAAAATCGTGCATGACACTCATCACTGCAGGCGCGCCCTCATCTAATTTTTTCCTCGACGGTAACTTCAGTCCGGTACATGAGGAGCGCGATGCCGAGGATATGGAGGTAATCGGCGCAATACCCACCGACCTGCAGGGCCACTTTCTTCGAGTGGGTCCGAATCCCGTGTATGTATTCAGTGAAGAGACGTATCACACCTTTGACGGTGACGGCATGATTCACGCCATCGAGTTCCGCGATGGCAAAGCGCGCTACCGAAATCGATTCATCGAGAACGAGGGCTTCAAACTCGAGCAAGAGCATGGTGACTGGGTTTATAAAGGCATGAAATCCCTCATGGATCCCGCGCCTTCAAGGATTCCTCAGGGTGCTCCGAGTTCAAAGAACCTTGCGAATACAGCCTTCGCGTACCACAGCAATACGCTGTACGCGCTGCATGAACCCTCTCAGCCGACAGTGATCAGCCTACCCGATCTGGAAACCGTAGGTCCGACTGATTTCGACGGCAAGCTGACCCACCCCTTCACTGCCCACCCCAAAATCGATAAAAAAAGTGGGGAAATGGTTGCTTACGGCTACTCCTTTCAAGTGCCCTTCGTGAGCTACTCGGTGATTGATCAACAAGGCGATCTGGTGCACACCACCCCCATCACAATCCCACGATCCATCTTCATGCATGATTTCGCCGCGACAGAAAAATACACCCTGTTTCTCGATTTCCCGATCACACTCGATGTGGGTCGCGCGATCGCGGGTGGGCCGGCTGTCGATTTCGAACCGCAATACGGGTCTCGCATCGGTGTGATGCCGCGCTTTGGCTCCGATGAGGATGTGCGGTGGTTCGATGTGGAGACGGGCGTTGTTATTCATACCGCCAATGCCTGGGATGAAGGTGATGAGGTGGTGCTGCAAGCCTCCAGATCCAACACGGCTGATATCGCCGGCGCCGGCACATCGGAAGGCAATAACCTTCAGGAGAATCAGGGTCGGCTGCACGAGTGGCGCATTAACCTCGAAACCGGCGCCGTCAGTGAACGTACGCTGAGTGACACACCCTGTGATTTCACACGGGTTAACGATGACTATGCCTGCCATAAAACTCGGTACGTCTACGCCGGCATCTTCAATACCGAGCGCGCTTTCACGTTCGACGGCGTCATGAAGTACGACAATGAGTCGGGTGTCACCAGCGAGTATCTGTACGGCCCCCACCGCCATGGCGGCGAGGCGGTCTTTGCGCCCAAGGCCGGCAGTGTCTCAGAGGACGACGGTTATCTGGTGTGTTTTGTCCATGACGAGACTGAAAACCAGAGCGAATGCCAGGTTATCGATGCACAGGACATCACCGCAGGGCCCGTCGCCACCATTATCATGCCGTTTAGAGTTCCTTACGGCTTTCATGCTGGTTGGGTAAGTGCTCAGTAAGCACTTGCTCGATATGACCCGGTGACGTGACGCGCCCTGAGTCAGCCTAAAAGCAGACTCATTTGATGGGCAGTGAGTCCCATTGCTCCCAGCTGATTATCCTGCCGGGATAAGCGGGTCTTTCAAAAGGCCAATCCGACGCCACCCAACGTTGCACCACCTCGAAAAGCTCCTCATCCAGATCGTTCGCAACGCCGCTTTCCCGCACCCATAAAAACACTTCGGCGTCGTGCCCTGCCTTGTCAGTCGGGTAGAAGTAAACGCAACCCAGCACCCGGGATTCGTCAAGCGACACCATCGTGTAGGCAAAAGAACTCCGGTTCTGGAACTCCTTTTCGTGCCATCCGAGGTCAATGAGATTCTGTCTGAGCGTTAATCCAGCCGGCCAACCGCTGTCTGGCCAGACTTTGCTGAGACGGGTAGCGCTCGAGGTGACCGCCTCGAAATCCTTCTCAACGTCATCGACCGACAGCATGCGTAGCGTGAAGTTCGCCGTCGCCAACTCACTCGGAACAACAAATTCCTTAGGCACGAATTGACGTTTTGATCGGGAACCCATGATCTCACTCAATGCACGCGAGCGACTATTCCCACTCAATGGTGGCAGGCGGCTTGCCTGAAATATCGTAGGTCACGCGAGAGATGCCCGAGATCTCGTTGATGATGCGGTTAGATACCGTCTCCATCAACTCATAGGGTAAATGCGCCCAGCGGGCGGTCATGAAATCAATTGTCTGCACGGCCCGGATGGCAATGACCCACTCGTAGCGACGGCCATCCCCCACCACACCAACCGATTTGACCGGCAGGAACACCGCGAAGGCCTGACTGGTTTTGTCATACCACCCGGCGTTACGCAGCTCCTCAATGAAAATGGCATCAGCGCGCCTCAGCAGATCGGCGTACTCTTTTTTCACCTCACCGAGAATCCTTACGCCCAATCCCGGCCCGGGGAAGGGATGACGGAACACCATATCGCGCGGCAGTCCCAGCTCGAGGCCAATACGCCGCACCTCGTCTTTAAACAGCTCTCTCAGCGGCTCCACCAGCTCGAGCGCCATATCCTCGGGCAAGCCGCCAACGTTGTGATGAGATTTGATCACGTGCGCCTTACCGGTTTTTGCGCCGGCTGACTCGATGACATCGGGGTAGATCGTGCCTTGCGCCAGCCACTTCACTCCCTCGATTTTTGCGGCCTCCTCGTCAAAGACATCGATAAAGGTATTACCAATCGCTTTGCGTTTAGCCTCGGGGTCTTCCACGCCCCCAAGCTTGGCAAGAAAACGATCCTCGGCGTCGGCGCGAATCACCTTCACGCCCATGTTCTGGGCGAACATCTCCATGACCTGATCACCCTCATTGAGGCGCAACAGGCCGTTATCGACAAACACACAGGTCAGCTGATCGCCAATCGCCCGGTGCAGAAGCGCCGCCACCACCGAGGAATCCACACCGCCGGATAGACCCAGCAGTACCTTGTCATCGCCCACCTGCTCGCGCACCCGCGCGATGGCATCTTCAACAATGTTGGCCGGGGTCCATAAGGCCTCGCAGCCACAGATCTTGAGGACAAAGTGGCGAAAAATCTCCTCGCCTTTCGGGGTATGGGTGACCTCCGGGTGGAACTGAATGCCAAACCAAGGTTTGTCACGATGCGCCATACCGGCGATCGGGCAGCTGTCGGTCTCGGCAATCAGCTCAAAGCCCGGTGGGAGCTGTGACACTTTGTCGCCGTGACTCATCCAGACGTCTAACAGCTGCTGTCCACTGTCATCAGTGCCGTCGGCCAGCTCAGCAAAAAGGCCCCCGCTAACCGTCCGCCGGATCTGCGCATACCCGAACTCAGAGGTATCAGAGCCCTCTACAGCCCCACCCAGCTGCGCGGCCATGGTTTGCATGCCGTAGCAAATCCCGAGAATCGGCACATCAAGATTAAAGACAATCTCTGGCGCTCGGGGAGAGTTGGGCGCGGTGACGGACTCCGGACCGCCGGACAGGATGATCCCGCTAGGCGCAAACGACTCGACATCGTTATCGGATGAATCCCAGGAAATGATCTCGCAGTAGACCCCGACCTCGCGAATACGGCGAGCGATCAGCTGCGTGTATTGGGAACCAAAGTCGAGGATCAACAGACGATGACGATGAATATCCTGTGTCACGCTCTAGGCTCCGCGCACCGTACTGAGTGCCTGTACTGAATGAGGGTGTTACCGAACAGGGTAATTCGGCGCTTCCTTGGTAATCGATACGTCGTGTACGTGGGACTCCGACATGCCCGCAGACGTGACGCGCACAAACTGCGGTTCGGTGCGCATCGCGCCCATCGTGGAGCACCCCGCGTAACCCATCGCGGAGCGAACCCCACCCATCAATTGATGAATGATCGCGGATACCGGACCCTTATAAGGCACCCTTCCCTCAATCCCCTCGGGGACCAGCTTTTCAGCCCCCAAGCTCGAATCTTGGAAATATCGGTCGGATGAGCCCTGACTCTGCGCCATGGCGCCAATGGAGCCCATGCCCCGGTATGATTTGTAGGTACGCCCCTGGTAAAGCTCAACCTCACCCGGTGCCTCCTCTGTGCCCGCAAACATACTGCCCATCATCACGGCATCCGCGCCCGCTGCCAGCGCCTTAGCCAGGTCACCGGAGAAGCGAATACCGCCATCAGCGATGACCGGCACACCCGAATCAGCGAGTGCCTCCGACACGGTCGCGATAGCCGAAATTTGGGGCACACCCACACCGGTCACGATACGCGTCGTGCATATCGAGCCGGGGCCAATACCCACTTTCACGGCATCGGCTCCCGCGTCACGGAGTGCCAAGGCGGCCTCAGCGGTTGCAATATTGCCGCCGATCACGTCAACCTCGGGATAGGCGGCTTTAATCATGCTCACCCGGTCCAGCACATTTTTTGAGTGGCCATGGGCGGTATCTACCACCAGCACATCGACCCCCGCGCGAATCAGCGCCTCTACTCGCTCATCGGTGTCAGGACTGGTGCCCACAGACGCGCCGATGCGCAGTTGCCCGAAACCGTCTTTACACGCATGTGGGAAGGACTCCGCTTTGTCGAAGTCTTTAACGGTAATCAGGCCTTTTAGGCCAAAGTCGTCGTCCACAACCAGAATTTTCTCGATGCGGTGCTCGTGCAGTAGCTTCTGCACTTCCTCGAGCGGCGCACCCTCTTTCACTGTCACCAGCTTTTTCTTTTTGGTCATGATGGCGGAAACCGGCTGCTCGGTGTCGGTCTCAAAGCGGATATCGCGGCGCGTCACGATGCCGACGAGGTTGCCTGACTCCATCACTGGCACACCGGATATGCCATTGGCACGAGTTAACTCAATCAGTTGCGCGATGCTCGCAGTGCTTTCGATCGTAATGGGATCTTTGACCACGCCACTCTCGAACTTCTTGACCCGGCGGACTTCCTCGGCTTGTTCCTGAATGGTCATGTTCTTGTGGATGATGCCAATACCACCTTCCTGAGCCAACGCAATCGCCAAACGTGCCTCAGTGACGGTGTCCATAGCAGCGGACACCAGTGGGATATTGAGCGGAATGTTGCGCGTCAGGCGCGTGACCAGCGAGACATCCTTGGCAGTGACCTCGGAATAGCCGGGCAGGAGGAGCACATCGTCGAAAGTGAGCCCTTCGTGTGCAATTCGGAGCATGTTGGCCTCGTGTTGCCCGATAGACAGCAACCTGCCGTATCGGGTCTCCCCAAACGCGCTAGTATACAGACGGGCCCGGGAGCGGACAATGTCGGCGCTGTATGAGGCCTGCCATAACCCTTTCACAGTGAGCCTTGGTTGCCCATGTCTTATGAATCGCACAGCCCGCCCTCGCTCTCGGTCAGCGACTTGAACCGGGAAGCAAAGCGCCTGCTTGAAAGCCATTTCGACTGGGTGTGGGTAGAAGGCGAGATCGGCAATTTCACGGCTGCCAGCTCCGGACACTGGTATTTCTCACTGAAAGACAATGACGCCCAAGTTCGCTGTGCGATGTTTCGGCGCGCCAACAGCCGACTGAAGATCCGCCCCAATCAGGGGGACTCGGTGCGGATTCGGGCGAAGGTCTCACTATATGAGGGCCGCGGCGAGTTCCAGCTGATTTGCGAACATCTCGAGCCCGCGGGCGCGGGTGCCCTGCAACTCGCCTTTGAACGTCTCAAGAAGCAGCTATCTGACGAAGGGCTCTTCTCGGCAGACGCCAAAATACCGATACCCGATGACGCAGCCAGTGTGGGTGTCATCACTTCGGCAACCGGTGCTGCCCTGCAGGATATTCTCACGGTGCTTGAACGACGCAGTCCTCACACCAGGGTCTACGTCTTTCCCGTCCCAGTGCAGGGAGACGGTGCCGCCGAGCAGATAGCAGCTGCCATTTCTCAGGCCGATCACCTTGCAAGCAGCGGCAAACTGCCCCTCGACGTCTTGATCGTCGGTCGGGGCGGCGGTTCGCTTGAGGATCTGTGGGCCTTCAACGAGGAGGTGGTAGCGCGCGCGCTCTACGCCGCAACCTTGCCTACGGTGTCTGCCGTGGGCCATGAGATCGATTTTAGCATCGCCGACTTGGTAGCCGATGCACGGGCCGCGACGCCTTCTGCGGCGGCAGAGTTGATTTCAGCTGATCAGAACGAACTGCTGCTGCACATCGACAGCCTGCGTGACGCGCTCGGCCGATCACTACACCGCCACTTTATGAGGCTAAGCGAGCAACTGGTATCGCTACGGAAAAGGGTGCGTCATCCAGGATATGCGCTCAGCCAGCAGCGAAAGACTGTGATGAATCTCTCGGGCTCTTTGCAGCGCGCTGCCGAGCGCCACATCGGTTATCGCAAATCTCAAGCGTTGCAGTTGGGCACCCGTCTGGCCACCCAGCACCCGCAACAGCGGCTAGCTCGACACCAGTTGCAGGCCCAACAACTCAATCAACAGATACAGCAGCGCATTCAGCAGCGGCTCAGAGACATGCGCTCAGAATTCAGACATCAGAAAAAACTGTTGGCATCGCTGGGTCCTGAGCAAACCCTCAGTAGAGGCTACGCGATCGTCACGGGCGAGAATGGGTCGGTCATCAGGCGCGCCACGCAGGCCAAAGCCGGCGACGCACTTCGTGTGAAATTAGGTTCAGGGGCGTTGGCAACTACCGTAACGGGGCACCCCGAGGACTGATCAATACTTTGCGGGCAACCGGGTATTGATCACGATGTGTCGGCCTTCAAAGCGAATATATTCGCCGATGGTCAGGTCTTTGAGGATGCGCGCAACCATCTCACGCGAGGCACCCACTCGATCCGCTATGTCCTGCTGCGTCAGCTTCTCGGGAATAAACAGCGTCCCGTCACCCCGCTCTTCCGCCAAATCCATCAACACATTGGCGACCCGGCCATAGACATCCTGCAGCGCCAAACTTTTGACGTCTGCAGTCAGCTTGCGCACGCGACCCGCAAGATTACTGATTAGCTGCTGGGTGATACCTGGGTGATCCTCCAGCACGCCGGAAAAATCCTCCTTCATCACGATCCGGAATTCAGACTTTTCGACTGTGCGCACCGAAGCCGAGCGAGTGGAGTCATCCAGCAGCGCCAATTCACCAAAATAGTCCCCAGGTCCGAGGGTATTCATGATGAATTCCTTGCCGTTTTTGTCGCTACAGTAGACTTTGACCTTGCCAGACTCAATGACAAACAGCGAGTCGGCTGGGTCGTTTTCGTGAATCACGACAGTGTTTTTGGGGAATGCCCGGGTAGTGCTACTACCTTCAAGCGCCTTCAGCTCTTCGTCCGAAAGGCCGTGAAATATTTCCACTTGATCTAGCATAAGTGGTGTGCCTCATTTTCTCCCCAAGTTGGTGCGATACTACCCCATGAACCGCGCGTCGCCTATCCCCAAAGGTGACGGTCCCGCGCGATTGAACGTTCATCGGTATACTTGAGACGAGGGATAACGAGGTAACCCCTTTGGTGGCAGATACAAACCAACCAGATCAATGGGCCGGCCGGATTCTCGCATCCGCCGAGCCCCTGTTAGCCGCCGCGAGGCGTCCCACGGTAACCATCGACGCCCCCATGGACAGCGATGTTGAAGCACTACAAGAAGGTCTAGAGCGTATCCGTGAATTGCTGGCCTCACCCTCAAGCGATATGAACCATGACCTGCTGAACCTGATCGGCGCGATCAGGGGTTATGCCGAAATGCTCTACGAGGATATCGCGCTACTGCATCCCGCACTCAAAGAGACGCTGCCCGCCGTTCTATCGGCGGTAGACAGTACTCAAATCACTCTGGAAATGCCGGCCGCTGACGAATCCCCTATCCCCCAAACCGAAGCACCGGGCGTGATTCTTGCAGTCGACGACATGCCCGAGAACCGCGAGCTGATCAGTAGGCTACTGTCGAGGGCCGGGCACACGGTCATTTCCGCCGAGTCAGGCGAGGAAGCGCTGGAACTCCTCGAGACACGTGGCGTGGATGTTGTACTGCTAGACCTCATGATGCCCGGGATTGGGGGTGCCGAAGTGTTGAGGCAGATGAAGGAGCATGACGGCCTTCGCGCCACCCCGGTCATTATGATCAGCGGCCGGCAGGATATGGACCAAATCATTGCCTGCATTCAGTCAGGCGCTGACGACTACCTGCTGAAGCCATTCAATCCAGTTCTTCTGCAGGCACGCATCTCCGCGGGGATCGAACGGAAACGCTGGCACGACCGGGAAGAGGATTATCGACACCAGCTAGAACGCAATGAGCGCTTTATCCGACAAACATTTGGTCGTTATCTCTCAGACGACATCGTTTCGCAGTTGCTGGAAGCGCCCGAAGGGTTGGAGCTCGGCGGCGACCTGCGCGAAGTCACCATCATGATGTCCGATATTTGTGGGTTCACGAGCCTGGCGGAGCACCTGCCGCCACCTCAGGTCGTGGCGCTACTCAATGGCTACTTTGAACAAATGACCAGCATTATTTTCGATCACGAGGGCACCATCGATGAGTTTCTAGGCGATGCCATTCTTGCAGTTTTTGGCGCGCCAAAGCGGCAGGAGAACGACCCCGAGCGAGCCGTCCGCTGCGCGCTGGCCATGCGCGAGGCCATGACCGCCGTCAACGCCGCCAACAAGGCGGCTGGCCTACCCGCGCTGCAACATCGTATCGCGCTGAATACTGGCTCTGTTATTGCCGGCAATATCGGCTCTGAGCAACGCGCCAAGTACGGCTGCGTCGGCCATGCTATGAACGTTACGTCCCGGATCGAAGGACAGACCGAAAACGACGAGATTTTGATTTCTAACGCTACGCGGCTCGCTCTGCCTGACGATGTCTTTGATCTGGGTGAACCCCGAAAGCTGGTCGTCAAGGGAATCGAAGACCACATTCTTGCCTACCCTGTATTGGGCCTCACGTCATGACAGGGTCCGAGTGCACTATCCTCTTGGTGGAAGACAACGAGGTGAACCGGGATATGTTGGTGCGCCGGCTTCAACGCGCCGGTCACCAAGTAGCGACCGCTGGAGATGGTGAGGCCGCGCTTGCCGCCATGCGCGATCAGCTGCCGGCAGTCGTGCTTATGGATATGAATCTGCCTGTCAAGGATGGTTGGACTGCGTGCCGGGAAGCGCAACAGGACGCTGCAATTGCCGGAATCCCCATCATTGCGCTAACCGCGCATGCCATGGAAGAAGACAAGCAGCGTGCCCTTGAGGCGGGATGTAGCGACTACGCTACCAAGCCAGTGGACTTCCCTGATCTGCTGACAAAGATTGCGGCACAACTCGATGCGCGCTAGTGAAGCCGTTACACAACTGCGCCCGCGGCTCAGTCTGCGCGGGCGCCTGTACCTGTTTTCGGGCGCCATTCTCATCCTGTTTGCCATTAACGTCGGTACTTCTCTGTGGGGTAGCTTCGCGCGAAACGAGAGTTCGATCGCCTATCAGGAGGCGGTGACCGCTGCACAACTGACTGCAGAGCTGGAACAGAATCTGCAGAACAAACGCCAACAAGTATTGGTTCTGGCCACTCTGAGGGGCACCACTGAAGAGCCCCTGGATGCCGCCGCTTTGGATCAGGCCTTTGCGGATCTAGAAATCATTGCCGAGCGTCTGAGGCAGCTGGGGGGGTTCGGAAGTGAGGATCTGGAGGCGTATTACCGACGCCTTCATGACAGCATCACTGCACTGCTCGAGGAGTGGCGGCAATTCTACGAAGGTTACAACGAGCCCACGCAGATACCAGACGTTGAATCGGCCATCTCCTATAACGACACGCAACAGCGCCTGCAGGAACTCGATCAAAGGCAGTCCTTTATCGCGGTGCAGCGGGCCAACATTATTGACGCCACCATTACCCTCACGGACCAGATTACTGTTATCGGATTTATCGCCTCGATTGCCATTACGTTGGCGCTTGTTTTTGCGATGATCCGTAGCACCAATGCTTCGCTGACGCGGATGAAACGCGGCGTTGAGCGTTTCGGTTCTGGAGACCTCACCTATCGCATCGATGAGCAGCGCGATTCAGGAGAAATCGGTGATCTGGCGCGAACCTTCAACGACATGTCGACCAAGCTTCAGACAGCGATCGAAGAGATGAATACCGCGCGCGCCGACGCCGATTCTGCCAATGCGGCCAAAAGTATGTTTCTCGCCAATGTCAGCCACGAGTTGAGAACGCCGCTCAATGCCATCATCGGTTACTCCGAGATGCTTCAGGACGAGCTAGGAGATGGCGTGCAGATCGATCGCGAGCAATTTCATCATGACCTCGCCACGATCATCTTTTCTGGCAAGCAACTACTGACGCTGATTAACGATATTCTCGATCTGTCGAAAATCGAGACCGGCAAGATGCAGGTTAGCCGCGAGATTTTCAGCCCTGCGGGCCTTCTAGTTCAAGTGTGTGACGCGCTGTCACCGCTTCTTCTGCAAAATAATAATCGGCTGACGCTGGATATCGACAAGGGCAACATGCGCGATATGAACAGCGATCGAGGGAAACTGCAGCAGATTGTTACCAATCTGTTTTCCAATGCCTGCAAGTTCACCAAAGACGGCGAGATCACAGTGTCAGCGCGCATGAGCGAGGACGCACTGATCGTTTCGGTTGCTGATACCGGTATTGGTATGACACAGGCACAGCAGGACCGGGTATTTGAGGCCTTCACTCAGGCTGAATCGAACACCGGACTGAAATATGGGGGTACCGGCCTAGGTCTCGCCATCGTGAGAGAGTTTTGCGCGATGCTGGAAGGCAGGATTACCTTGCAGAGCCAACCCGACCAGGGGTCTGTATTTGAAGTTACGCTTCCGGCTGACCCAACGTCAGTTCCCGCAGGCGCTTGAGCGCCTCCTCGCGTTTCGCCAAGTCGATCGACAGCACCTCATTTTGCGCGCTGAGGTCAGATACCTGCTGCTCTAGCCCCGCAATCAGTACGAGAACTAATTCGATCAGCGCCGCTCGATCAGTGTCCACGCTGACGCCGGATGCCTCTCCCTCGGCGGGATACCTAGAGAGGGTATCTGCCAGAGCCTGCCCGACGGCCGCCTCCCTGGGCGCCTGCTCACTGCCGGCTAAGGCGTGCTCCTCAAAGGCTGCCCCCGCGGCTTCGTAATCGCCTTGGGCAAGCGACTGAAGTCCGAGCGCGAATTGATCAGATTGGGATTCACTGGGACATTGGCAAACACCCGTATCCAGGTCGCCTGTGGTGCTTAGAGCCGATCCGCCCTGATCATCGGTTCCCGACGCGGTATCCGTGGGCAGCAAGCCGCAGCCAGAGAGCAGCATGAGCGCTGAAAAGAAAAAGAGATGGATGAGACGCTGGTGATACACCACGATTCGGGCCCCTATAGGTTTGAAGGAGCATAGCACCGCGCAACGCGGCCAGACCAGCACTGAGAGCAGATTATTCGTGCCGCAGATGGGGGAACAGAATCACGTCCCGAATAGAGGGCGAATTGGTTAGCAACATGACGAGTCGATCGATGCCAATTCCCTCGCCTGCCGTCGGCGGCAGACCATACTCCAGAGCGCGAATATAGTCGTGATCAAAGTGCATCGCCTCATCGTCTCCCGCTTCTTTGGCTGCAACTTGAGCTTTGAAGCGCTCCGCCTGATCCTCTGCATCATTGAGCTCGCTGAAACCATTGGCCAGCTCCCGCCCACCAACGAAAAACTCGAACCGGTCTGTCACAAAGGGATCGTCGTCGCTGCGCCGCGCTAACGGCGACACTTCCGTGGGATACGCGGTGATAAAGGTAGGCTCCTGCAGCTGTGCTTCTGCCGTCTCCTCAAAAATCTCGATTTGGATCTTGCCGAGGCCCCAGCTCTTCTCGACTTTGACACCTAACCGCTTGGCTACCGCCGCGGCGGCGTCTCGTTCAGCGATATCGTCATTCGTTAGATCTGGATTGTGCTTGAGTATGGCCTCAACAACAGTCATTCGCTCAAAGGGCCGGTCAAAGTGGAAGGTAGCATCGCCATAAACCACGTCTGTCGAGCCCAACACCGACTGCGTGAGCTCCCGCATCAGCTCTTCTGTGAGATCCATGGCGTCACGGTAATCCGCATACGCCCAGTAGAACTCCAGCATAGTGAACTCGGGGTTATGCCGGGTCGAGAGTCCCTCATTGCGGAAGTTACGATTGATCTCAAACACTTTCTCCAGACCGCCAACGGTCAGGCGCTTGAGGTAGAGCTCCGGGGCCACACGGAGATACATCTCCATGTCGAGCGTGTTGTGGTGCGTGATAAAGGGTCTCGCCGTGGCACCACCGGCAATGGGATGCAGCATCGGTGTCTCAACCTCAACAAACTGCCGCTCTACCAGAAACTGCCGAATACATTGAACCGTCGCCGCACGAATACGAAAGACCTCGCGCGCTTCGGGGTTCACGATAAGGTCAACATAACGCTGGCGGTAGCGCATCTCTTGGTCGACCAGACCATGGTATTTGTCGGGCAAGGGTCTGAGCGCCTTGGTCAGCAAGCGCCCCTCTTCCATGTTGATGTAAAGATCGCCCTTGCCACTGCGATGGAGGGGACCGGATGCGGCAACAATGTCGCCCAGATCCCAAGTCTTGATGGCCTCAACCGCTCCTTCAGACAGCGCGTCGCGGTTCAGATAAAGCTGAATGGTGCCCGACCCATCCTGAATGAGCAGGAATGCACCGCGATTGCGGATCAGGCGTCCAGCCACCGAAAAACGATGATCTGCTGCCTCCAGTTCGGACTTGTCTTGTGACTCAAAGTCGCTTTGTAACTCGCCAGCCAGCGCTGTTCGTCGGAAATCATTCGGAAACGCCGGGCCCGACTCACGCAATGCGGCAAGCTTTGCCCGACGCTCTGCGATCAGGCGATTTTCATCTTCAGGCTGCTGCGGATCGTCCACGATCATCTTCCTTTTATATTGCCTTAGAGGCCCTGCTTGAGGGACGCCTGAATAAAGGGGTCCAACGCGCCATCCAGTACTGATTGGGTGTTGCGCGTTTCAACCCCGGTGCGCAGATCCTTAATCCGGGAATCATCCAGCACGTAGGACCTTATCTGACTTCCCCAACCAATGTCTGCCTTGCTATCTTCCATCGCCTGTTTCTCAGCGTTTCGCTTGAGCATTTCCATCTCATAGAGTTTCGCACGGAGTTGCTTCATCGCATTATCGCGGTTTTGATGCTGCGAGCGCTCTGTCTGGCAACTGCTGACCAGCCCAGAGGGCTCGTGGGTTATGCGCACGGCAGAGTCAGTGGTGTTGACGTGCTGCCCGCCCGCACCCGATGAGCGATAAGTATCGACCCGCAGATCCGCCGGATTAATTTCGATTTCGATGTTGTCGTCGATTTCTGGCGACACAAAAATAGACGCAAAGGAGGTATGTCGACGCCCACCGCTGTCAAAGGGGGATTTGCGTACCAGTCGGTGCACCCCCGTCTCGGTGCGCAACCAACCAAAAGCGTACTCTCCTTCAAACTGGATAGTCGCACTTTTAAGGCCCGCTACTTCACCCGCGGAGGCTTCGACCAGCGTCGTCTTGAATCCCTTGTCCTCGCCCCAACGGAGATACATGCGCAGCAACATCTCAGCCCAATCCTGCGCCTCCGTACCACCTGAGCCCGCCTGAATATCGAGATAGGCGTTGTTGGGGTCGGTTTCACCGGAAAACATGCGGCGGAATTCTAGTTTCTCGAGTTCGCTCTCGAGTCCAGACAGATCCTGCTCTACTGATTGCGCGGTGTCTTCGTCGTCTTCCTCAACCGCGAGATCCAGTAAGTCGCTGGCGTCGTCGCAACCCGCGTCCAATACTTCGATAGTGGAGACAACGGCCTCCAAAGAGGCTCGCTCGCGGCCCAACGCCTGAGCTTTCTCAGGGTCATCCCACACACTGGGCTCAGCCAGTTCGAGCTCAACCTCTTTCAGTCGGTCCTGTTTGACAGCGTAGTCAAAGATACCCCCTGAGCACGTCAGTACGTGCACGAATATCTTTAATTTGATTGATCAGGGGCGCTATTTCCACGGGATTTCCAAGATTGCCAAGCCCAAGCTGGGGAGGTTTGAAATAAGGGACGAGAGTCTATCGGGTTGCGCGCGCGACTGCCATATCCGTCAACGCCATAAGATCGCTAACATGGCCAGAAAGACTGAATAATCAACTGTGCGCGGCGTTCACCGCGATATTCATTTACATTCAGACGATAGAGGGCATGGAGTGTTTGAAGGGGTGCCGCCAGCCACTCAGAGACCTCAATATTGAAGGCAATGCCCTCGATTTCTGTGCCTTCCGCATCAAGCGTCAGCTTGAGGTGCTTTTCACCGACGATGCGGTGACTGCGCACAGAAAATTGGCCGTCAAAAAGCGGCTCTGGGAAGTGTTGCCCCCACGGGCCACCACTTGCTAATTGCTCCGCGAGCAGGAGTCCAAAATCCCCGGGAGCCAGCGCCCCATCACTTTCCTCGGTTCGCTCGGGTGGAATGTGACCCAATGCGTCAGCCACCGCGTCGTTGAGCGCACGTCTGAAGCGATCTAGATCTTCCTTCGCGAGGCTCAGGCCGGCCGCCATCGCATGACCGCCAAACTTTGTCAGCAACCCAGGATGTTGAGTCGCCACTTGATCGAGCACATCGCGCAAGTGAAGACCGGCAATAGATCGCCCTGAACCTTTCAGCATGCCCTCGTCCGCGTCAGCAAAAACCAACGTCGGGCGATGCACACGCTCCCGAATCCTGGAGGCCAGAATACCGATGACCCCCTGATGCCAGCCGGGGTCATAGAGCGTCATAGCAAACAGCGAGGCATCACCCTCCAAATCAATGGACTCCAGCTGCGCCATGGCGTCCTGTTGCATGGATTGCTCAATATCCCGTCGCTCACGATTGAGCTGATGCAGTTTTTCGGCAAAGCCTCGCGCCGATGCAGATGACTCTGCCAACAAACATTCGATACCGATCGACATATCGTCGAGACGACCCGCTGCATTCAGCCGGGGGCCAACAATGAAGCCAAGATCGGCCGCACTTGCCTGCTGGTGATCACGCCCTGCCACCTCAAAAAGTGCCTCGATGCCCGGTCGTGCGCGGCCACTACGAATTCTCGCTAAGCCTGCGGCGACCAGAATCCGGTTGTTGCGATCGAGTGGCACCACGTCGGCCACGGTGCCAAGTGCGACCAAATCCAGTGCGTCACCCAGATTGGGTTCTTCGATCCCCTCGGCATTGAACCAACCTCTCTGGCGAAGTGCTGCCCGGACAGCGCTCAGCACGTAGAACATAACACCGACGCCCGCGAGCGATTTGCTCGGGAAACGGCAGTCTGGCTGATTCGGGTTCACGATGACATCCGCTGCCGGCAGCGAGTTCCCGGGGAGATGATGGTCTGTAATCAGCACGCTGATTCCCATGGCCCGGGCCGCTAACACGCCCTCGACGCTGGAAATACCGTTATCGACCGTCACAATGAGATCGGGCATCTGCGCAGCCGCCATCTCGACAATCTCAGGTGTCAGACCGTAGCCGAACTCGAAGCGGTTGGGGACCAAATAGGCAACCTCACGCAACCCCATCTGTTGCAGCACTGAAACCGCCATAGCACAGCTAGTGGCGCCATCCGCATCAAAGTCGCCGACGATTAGTACCCGGGCCTCACCCTCGATCGCATCAGCTAATAACTCGGCAGCATCAGTCACACCCTTGAGGCGGGCCGGCGGTAACAACTGATCTAGGTTGAGCGCTAGCTCACCAGGATCTGTGATGCCCCGACTCGCATAGATGCGTTTCAGCACTTCGGGTAGCGCCGTGGTTTGTAAAGCAGAGGAAATCTCGGCGTGACGCCGACGAATCGCAGGCGCGTTCAGCTTCGACACTGCGCCGCCATGAAGGCATGAACCGCGGCGATATCATTGTCCAAGGTGTCGAACCGCTCCTCTCGATCAAAAAGATCAGCCAAATGGTCGGGCAGCTGAGGGGTATGACCTGTTTCCGCCCGAGCCACGGCTGCGGGGAATTTAGCGGGGTGAGCAGTGGACAGGGTGATCATTGGACCCTCTCCGTCGCGCGCGCAGAGTCGCGCCGCTCGGGTCCCAATTGCGGTATGGGGATCCAAAAGCTGACCTGTTCGCTGCCAGGCGAGGCGTATTTCGTCACAGGTTTCTTCGTCGGAGACCTTGGCACTAGTGAAGAGCTGTTGGGCGCGGCCGAGCGCAGCGTCCGTCAGGTTAATCTCGCCCTCGGAAAAATCAGCCATCAGTTGCGCGATCTGCGCGGCATCACCGTCGTAGAGATCAAATAACAGACGCTCGAAGTTCGACGAAATCGAAATATCCATACTGGGAGACAATGAGGTCGCAATCGGTTGCCGAGCATAAGTCCCCGTGGTCAGCATGCGATGCAGTACGTCATTGCGATTGGTGGCGATCACCAGGTTGTTAACGGGTAGGCCCATTCGGTGCGCCAGATAACCCGCATAGATATCACCGAAGTTACCTGTGGGCACTGAGAAGTTGACCGGGCGATCCGGTCCACCCAGCGCGAAGGCTGCATAAAAGTAGTACACAATCTGGGCCATGATGCGTGCCCAGTTGATGGAATTCACGGCAACCAGAGACCGGCCGTCAGGGAGGAAGGCGTCAGCGACAAAACTTGCTTTCACAAGCGCCTGACAGTCGTCAAAGTTACCTCGAATGGCGAGGTTATGAACATTGTCGCCCCGAACAGTGGTCATTTGCCGACGCTGCACGTCAGAGACGCGGCCATCGGGATACAGGATAAAGATATCGACATGCTCACATTGCCGGCATCCTTCGATCGCCGCACTGCCCGTATCACCGGAAGTTGCCCCCATGATGACAACCTTCTCGCCGCGTCGGGTCAGCACATGATCTAGCAGGCGTCCCAATAACTGCAGCGCGAAGTCCTTGAATGCCAGGGTGGGCCCGTGGAAAAGTTCGAGCAGCCATTGGTCGTGATCCAATTGCAGGACCGGGGCAACGGCTTGATGCCGAAAGTCGCGGTATGAAGCCTCGACCAGTCCTGACAACGTGTCACGATCAATACTGCCCTCGACGAAAGGTGCAATCACAGTGGTGGCCAACTCAGTGTAGGACATGCCTCGCATTGCCTGAAGTTCAGACGCACTGAAACTGGGCAGAGTCTGAGGCAGGTAAAGGCCGCCATCCTGAGCGAGGCCCGCCAGTAACACCCCCTCGAAATCGAGAACGGGCGCCTGGCCACGAGTGCTGAGATATTGAAGGCTCACTGCAGTCTATCCATCATTAGAGCGTTATCGGTCACAGGCCACCTCTAGCGATCAAACGCTTCGACGCGCATGAGTGCAGCATCCATAGCAACTTCTTCCAGCGCCGTGATTTCATTCAATGCGCCAGTCATTACGGATTGCGGCGCCGCATGGGTCAATAACACTATGGGTACCTTGTCAGACCCCGAGGCCGGCGATTTCTGAATGATCGATTCAATGCTGATATCGCGGTTCGCCAAAATCTGTGTAATGCCAGACATCACGCCGGATTGATCACTGGCAGTGAGTCGCACATACCACTCACTAGCTATCTCCTCTACCGGCACCCATTTGGGTGCCTGAAGTGCGGCTGTCGGTACACCTAGTGCAGGACCTGAGCCCGCAGCGTTACGTGCGACATCCACAAGGTCGGCGCAGACCGATGAAGCGGTGGCTGCACCACCGGCGCCGGGACCGACAAGCACCACCTCACCTACAGCGTCCCCCGAGATCATAATGGCGTTGAGAACACCGTCGACTGTCGCCAGTTGCTTGTGTTCAGGAATCAGCGTGGGGTGCACGCGCATTTCGATACCCTGATCCGTCAGGCGCGCGATACCCAAATGTTTGACGCGATACCCCATTGAAGCGGCGTACTCCAGATCTTCAGGAGCGACCTCCTCAATACCCTGCTTCATGGGCGCATCGATGCTCAGGGGTATACCAAAGGCCAGCGACGCCAGTATCACCAGTTTGTGAGCGGCATCGGTGCCGTCGATATCAAAAGTCGGATCGCTCTCGGCGTAGCCGAGGGCCTGTGCCTCCGAGAGCACATCGTCGAAAGTACGACCCTTGTTGCTCATCTCAGTCAGGATGAAATTACCTGTGCCATTAATAATGCCAGTCACCTCGGTGACAGCATTGGCCGCCATGGATTCGCGTAATACCTTGATGACCGGAATGCCACCTGCCACAGCGGCCTCGTAGCGGATCTGCACACCGGCTGATTCCGCCAGCGCAATCAATTCATTACCGTGCTCGGCAATCAGCGCCTTGTTTGCCGTAACAACATGTTTACCCTGCTGAATGGCCAGTTTGATCAAGTCGTGAGCGACGGTCGTACCGCCAATCAACTCCACCAGCACATCGACGTCAGGGTCTCGCGCCACGTCGAGTACATCGCGACTGACACGGGCGTCTCCATAATCGTGGTTGGAGTGCTCACGTCGCGCACCGACATGACTCACCACCATCAATTGTCCAGAGCGCGCCAACAGCGTCTCGCGTTGATCGCGCAGGATCCCGATTGTCGCCAACCCCACCGTGCCAACGCCACAGACGCCAATATTGAGCGGTTTACGACTCATGCAGACAATCCTTCAGCCTTCACCGGCGGGCCCTGACGCAACACCTTCTTGATCCCCCGGATTGCCTGACGGGTACGGTGCTCATTTTCGATCAAGCCAAAGCGCACAAAACCTTCACCATATTCTCCGAAGCCCACGCCCGGCGAAACCGCGACGCCGCCCCGTTGCAGCAAAAGCTTACTAAACTCCACCGACCCCATATGGCGGAACGGCTCGGGAATTTGAGCCCACACGAACATGGTGGCTTTGGGCGGCTCAACCGGCCAGCCCGCCTCATTAAGGCCTTCGCACAATACGTCGCGTCTGCGCCGATACATGTCACAAATATCAGCAACGCACTGCTGATCCCCTTCGAGAGCGGCAATCGCTGCCACCTGCACGGGGGTGAAGATGCCGTAATCGAGGTATGACTTAATACGTGTCAGTGCGGCAATGAGCTCGGGGTTACCGCAGCAAAAGCCCACCCGCCATCCCGGCATGTTGTAGCTCTTGGAAAGCGTAAAGAACTCTACGGCGATATCCCGAGCGCCGGGCACCTGCAAGATGCTGGGCGCCTGATACCCGTCGAAAACCAGGTCGGCGTATGCGAGATCGTGAACCACCCAAAGATCATGTTGTTTTGCGATCTCCACCACCCGCTCAAAGAACGGCAACTCGACACAGTGTCCGGTGGGATTAGACGGAAAATTGAGCACCAACATTTTAGGCTTAGGATAAGTATTGCGAATGGCAGACTCCAATTCCTCTAGGAAGCCAGCTTCGCTCTGCATCGGCACGTGTCGCAGATCTGCACCCGAGATCACAAACCCATAGGGATGAATCGGGTAGCTAGGGTTCGGCACCAAGATCGCGTCACCGACACCGGTCGTCGCCAAAGCCAGATGCGCCAGTCCCTCTTTAGAGCCCAGGGTGACGATCGCCTCCGTCTCGGGGTCGAGGGATACAGCGTAACGACTCTGATACCAATCACAGATCGCTTTCCGGAGTCTGGGGATGCCTTTGGATTGCGAGTACCGGTGTGTATCGCCGCGTTCAACGGTCTCACGCAGTTTCTCAACGATATGAGGAGGTGTCGGCTGGTCAGGATTGCCCATGCCGAAATCAATGATGTCTTCGCCGCGTGCGCGCGCTGCTTGCTTCAATTCACCGATGATATTGAATACGTAGGGCGGGAGACGCTCAATGCGCTGAAAATGGGTATCCACGAAGTCGACGCTCGTTTGAAATGGCGCTCAATCGAGTCCCAGTAAGGCCGCTAAATCGTCAGCAGGGCGATAGCCCGGAACCATGAGGCCTGAGCTGGTGACGATCGCTGGTGTACCCGATACCCCCATGTCCTGACCCAACTGGTACTGAGCAGCGATCGGATTATCCACGCAGTTATTGACGGGCAGTTCCACCCCTGCCTTGAGTTCAGTCAGCGTGGTCTGCTGGTCCTCTGCGCACCATGCGGTCGCGAGCTTCTGCGCGCCCTCAGAATTGATTCCTCCTCGAGGAAACGCCAGATAACGGACCTCGATGCCCTTGGCGTTCAATTGATCCACTTCCCGATGAAGCTTTTGACAATAGAAGCAGGTCACGTCGGTGAAGACGGCGATGTAGTCGCGGGTCTCTCCCTCGGGCGAAAAGACCACCATGTCGTCTAACGCCACAGCTGCTAACTGCTCCTTGCGCGTCACTGCACGACGCTCCTCGGTTAGATTAATAGCACCCGTGGCGCTGGTTTGGTGCAAATCGCCATTCAGGAAGAAATACGCACCATCCTCTGTCGCGTAAATCAACGGACCATCCTCAATTTGTACCTCTGCGATACCGGGCGCTGGGCTGGATCGCACCGCTTCAATACCAATTGGCTGGCCAGCGAAGCCTGTCAGTGCGGCCGCCATTTTTTCCCGAAGATCGTCTGCGACTACCAGTGAGCTAAACACGATGGCAAAGAGGGCTGTGCCGAGCGCACCGAACCAGTGGGCTCGCCGCAAGATGTGGCTTAAAGGGTTCATCTTCCTGATTCCTCCCGTGGTCTCAATCTACGCCCTGGCTCAACAGGGCCATGGTAGCAACGCTCATAGGCGCTACTGGTTCAATCCGGGCTTTCGCCGCAGGCATGGGACGGGAGTGTAAAGGATCGCTCTGAGGGGCGCGAATAGCCCTAACCGGGAGATCTGCGGGTATCTTGCGCCCGCAAAACGGCACTGCTCCTCAGGAGGAGAGCTTTTCCTTGATCCGCGCTGCTTTACCGGACAGTTCACGCAGGTAGTACAGCTTCGCCTGTCTGACGTCGCCCCGTCGCTTGACGTTGATGCTGTCCACCAGTGGGCTGTAGGTCTGGAAGGTCCGCTCTACACCCACGCCGTGGGAAATCTTGCGTACCGTGAAAGCCGAATTCAGTCCACGATTGCGTTTGCCAATACAAACACCTTCAAATGCCTGCAGCCGCTCACGGTTGCCCTCCTTCACCTTGACCTGAACCACAAGGGTATCGCCTGGTGCGAAATCGGGTAATTCCCGGCTCATCTGCTCAGCATCAAGCTCGGCAATAATTTTGTTGGTGCTCATGACCTTCTCCCATCACCGTCCCGCAGGCGGCGATCGATTCATTCTAAAAATGTCTTTACGGCCGCCCTGACTCATCAGTTTAGAAGGGCGTCGCACCGGCTTTTGGCTCATCTCAGCCCGGGTTTTGTGGCCGGTTTCCCCGAGAGCGCGCGATGATACCTGTTCGGATCAGGCTTGTCTGCCCCCGTCAGCCGGTAAAAGATCCCATTTCTCAAGTAGCGCACGGTCCGCCTCCGGGACCTGCTCCCACACCAACAAGTCGGGGCGACGATCCAGTGTCCGGCGCAATGCCTGCGCCCGACGCCAGTCTGCGATCGCGCCATGATCACCGCTCAAGAGCACCTCGGGAACGGCCTCTCCCTCATACACCTCGGGCCGGGTGTAGTGTGGGCAGTCCAGAAGCCCTTCGGTAAAGGAATCCTGCTCTGCAGAGGCCTCGTGGCCCAACACACCGGGTAACCAGCGTGTCACCGCATCGATCAACAGCATGGCAGGTAACTCGCCACCGCTAACGACAAAATCGCCGATGGACACCTCGAGATCGACCTCTTGCTCGATAAAGCGCTCGTCCATACCCTCATAACGCCCGGCCACCAAAATCAGGCTGGATGCTTCGGCCAGTCTCCGGGTCAGCGCCGCATCCAGTCTGCGTCCCTGAGGCGTCAGGGCGATGACCGTTGAGTCTGAGCCGACCGAAGACTTCGCCTTGTGAAGTGCGGCAGAAAGTATGGGCGCCTGCATGACCATACCGGGCCCGCCACCGTAGGGCCTGTCATCGACCGACCCGTGTCGATCGGTGGCCTCGAGACGGGGGTCTTGAAGGTGTAAATGGCAAAGACCGTTTTGAAATGCCCGCCCGGTCACGCCCCACTCAGTCAGCGCAGTAAACGCCTCAGGAAAGAGGGTCACAACTGCAAAGCGGAAAGCGGGGCTTTGCTCAGGCATCGACATACCAGTTCAGCTCTATCCTGCGATCAGAGAGCGCAATCTCTGTGACAACCTCATCAAGGATCCAAGGCACGAGGTGCTCACGGTCATCGATACTCCCCTCGCAGGGCGCAACCACCAACACATCGTTCGCCCCGGTCTCGAACAGAGTTTTCACGGTACCCAGCAGTGAACGCGCGCCCTCTTCCGTGCACCACACCTGAAGCCCCTCAAGATCACGCCAATAAATCTCGTCGTCGCCGGCAGCCGGAAAATGCGCGGTGGCCACCTGAATTTCGCAGCCTCTCAACGCCTCTGCTTGGGTGCGATCTGCAATGCCCTTCAGCCGGGCAATATGCCCCTTGCCGTGTGCCTGCAGCGCTTCAACAACGACGGACTGATGTGCAAGTTTGTGTGTCTCAGGCGCTGTGACCAGCGTGAGATCGGATAAGGATAAAAGAAGGTTTGGATCGTCAAGATAGATCCTGAGTCGGACCCAACCTTTGATGCCATAGACGCCGACAACGTCGGCCAGTATCAGAAAATCGTGGCTGTGGGACGAGGATTCATGCATCGGGCCCCTCCAGCCGCCAGCGACGCTGTCAGGCAGCAGTCGCTTCGGCGCCAGCCTGGAACTCTTTGATCAGCTTTAGTACGCGAGGGCTGACCTGAGCGCCTTTGGCAACCCAGCCTTCAACAGCCTCAACGTCAATCCTCAGGCGTTCTTCCTGACCGCGAGCGATCGGGTTGAAGAAGCCGAGTCGATCAATAAAGCGCCCGTCGCGCGGCTCGCGACGATCGGCTACCGTTACGTGGTAGAAGGGTCGCTTCTTGGAGCCACCTCGAGATAGTCGAATGACCACCATAGTGTCTTGTCCTCAATATTGGCTGAGAGCCCTGTCAATACTGGGCCCCCATTTCAAAAGAGCGCGGAGGATACAGTAAACGGCGAGGTGTGGAAAGGTGCTCTCTGACCACTGATGGAGGCGTCTAGCGGCGCGGAAATCCGGGGGGCAAGCCGCCACCGGGGCCGCCCGTCATCCCACCGAGGCCACGCATCATGCGCTGCATGCCTCCGCCTTTCATTTTCTTCATCATTTTTTGCATCTGCTTATGCTGTTTGAGCAAGCGATTAAGGTCCTGCACCGCCGTACCTGAACCCAGGGTAATACGGCGTTTTCGCGAGCCCGAAATCAAATCAGGATTTCGCCGTTCCCGAGGTGTCATGGAATTGATCATCGCCTCCATGCGATCAAACTGCTTGGTATCGACATTCTGCGCCGCCTGCGCCATCCCGCCCATACCGGGCATTTTGTCCAACATAGCGCCCATACCGCCAATATTCTTCATCTGCTGCAGCTGCTCACGAAAGTCTTCCAAATCGAAACGGCCGCCTTTTTGTACCTTGCTGGCAAGTTTTTTTGCTTTACCGTGGTCGACCTTCCGCTCCACCTCTTCAATGAGAGAGAGCATGTCTCCCATCCCCAAAATGCGTGAGGCAAGACGGTCCGGGTGAAAGGGATCCAACGCATCGGTCTTCTCGCCGACACCGAGGAATTTGATCGGTCGCTCTGTCACTGTGCGGACAGACAGCGCCGCCCCACCGCGCGCATCCGCGTCTACCTTGGTGAGTATTACGCCAGTCAGCGGCAAGGTTTTGCCAAATGCCTTCGCCGTGTTCGCAGCATCCTGACCAGTCATGGCGTCGACCACAAATAGTGTCTCAATAGGATCCACTGCTTCATGCAGTGCCTTGATCTCGGCCATCATTTCCTCGTCGATCGCCAGACGACCAGCGGTATCCACGAGCAACACATCGGAAAACGCCACCCGAGCATCCGCAATCGCCCGTTTGACAATATCGACGGGCTTCTCCGCAGCATCGCTTGGCTCAAATCGCGCACCGACCTCTGCCGCAAGCGTCTCCAACTGCGCGATGGCTGCAGGGCGATAGACATCAGCACTGACGACCGACACCTTTTTCTTCTCCCGCTCAATGAGGTAACGCGCCAGCTTGGCGACCGACGTGGTTTTACCCGCACCTTGGAGGCCGGCTACCATTACCACAGCGGGCGGCTGGGTGGCGAGATTCAGACCTTCAGATTCTCCACCCATTACCGACTGTAGTTCGGCCTGAACAATTTTTAAAAACGACTGTCCCGGGGTCAGGCTTTTACTGACCTCCACCCCTACCGCGCGATCTTTGACGCGATCGGTAAACGTTTTCACCACCGGCAACGCCACATCCGCCTCTAGTAGCGCCATGCGAACGTCGCGCAACGTGTCGCGAATATTGTCTTCAGTCAGCTTCGACTTGCCCGAAATCGCCTTCAGGCTACTACTCAGTCGGTCGCTTAATGATTCAAACATGGTGTCAGCTCACCCGCGCAGGGATACCCAATTTCATCTCGAACGGCGTAGTATAAGGATGCAATGGAAGAACCCCAAATCCACTGACAACCAGCCACGAGCAAGGACACTGCGGAGACGCCATGGACAGTACACCCAGCCTGCTAAGCGCTGGTCTCGCCATCCTCTCGGCGCTGCTCTACCTGCTGGCAGTGTGGCGCCAAGTATTGAATCTGGAAAACGGTGAGGATCGCCAGCGCCAGCAGATTGCGTTGGTGGGTGCGGCAGCGCTTGCCACCCATGCACTCGCGGCTTACCTGCCCTCTCAGGCGGGGGAATCAAGCCTCGGGTTTTATCGTGTGGCGTCACTGATGTTTCTCAGTATGGGTGCTATCAGCGTTGTTGCGCTGGTGGTAAGACCACTACACACCCTACTGATCGTGCTCTTCCCTCTCGCGGCGCTGTCTATCCTGGTGGCGACCTTTGCACCAGACACCAGTCGACCCATGAGTGACCTGCCCGCGGGCATCCTTTCACATGTGTCAGCCTCAATCGTGAGTTTCGCGGTACTCGCACTGGCGGTGCTGCAGGGCCTTTTAGTTACTGTGCAGTCGCGGCAACTGCGCCAACACCGCAGCCGTGGCGTGATTCGCAAGTTGCCTCCACTCGAAGCCGCATCCACCCTGTTTTACGAGCTGACCGGCGCCGGCTTTCTGATTCTGACCGTGGCAATTGGCACAGGCGTGGTCTTTATCGACGACCTGTTCAGCCAGCAACTGGTCCATAAAACGGTGCTGACCCTACTGGCCTGGTGCCTATATGCCGTGCTGTTGGTGCAGTACTTTCGGCGGGGCTGGCGGGTGCAGTCAGCGATCACGGTCAACTTGATTGCATTCGGCCTGGTGGTGCTGGGCTTTTTTGGCTCCAAGCTGGTACTGGAGTTACTGTTACCGCTGACACATTAGTTCGGCTCGAAAAGGCTCGGAGCTAACAACAGGCTTGTGTCACCGCTGCTTTTTCTCCACCATTTCAATTCCACTCTTATAGAGGCGTAAGCCACTCTTGAACGAGACCTCGCTGGGTCTGCTCTTCGGGGCGCTGGCAATCCTGATTTTGGTCTCCGCTTTTTTCTCAAGCTCCGAGACCAGCATGATGTCGCTGAATCGTTATCGGCTGAAACATCTCAAAGGCACAGGCCATCGGGGAGCACGGCGAGCCATCCAACTCTTGCAGAGACCGGATCGACTTATCGGCCTTATCCTGATCGGCAACAATCTGGTCAACATCCTCGCGTCTGCCATCGCCACCGTGATCGCGATCCGGTTGTTCGGGGATGCGGGTATTGCCATCGCGACGCTTGTACTGACGCTGGTCATACTCATTTTTGCCGAAATCACACCCAAGACAATCGCAGCGCTTCATCCAGAACGGGTGGCCTTCCCTGCCAGCGCACTGCTGCTTCCGCTGCAAAAACTACTGATGCCTTTGGTGTTGGCGATCAATTCACTGACCAACGGTATCCTCAAGCTGATGGGGTTCTCTCCCGATGAGGCCGGTGACGACGCCGTCTCTCAGGAGGAGCTGCGCACCATTGTGACCGAATCCGCTTCAATGATTCCCAGCCGACACCGGCGGATGTTGATCAACATTCTCGACCTAGAGCAAATGACCGTGAATGACATCATGGCGCCGCGAAATGAAATCTACGGCATTGATATCGAAGCACCAGATGAGGCGGTCATGCGTCAACTTAAAAATAGTGGGCACACTCGCCTGCCGCTGTATCGCGACGACATTAATCAGATTGAAGGCGTTTTTCACATGCGCAATGTGAGCCGCGTGTTGGATGGTGGCAAGCTGAATCGACAGGCGCTTCGAGAGGAAGCAGAGGCCCCCTACTTCATCCCCGAAAATACACCGCTTAATACTCAGCTCCTCCACTTTCAACGGCAGAAAAAGCGCCTCGGAATGGTGGTCGACGAATACGGAGATATTCTGGGTCTGGTAGCGCTCGAGGACATCCTCGAGGAGATCGTCGGCGAATTCACCTCAAATCTGGTAGAGGAAAATGAGGAGATCACGAGTCATTCAGATGGCAGCACCACCTGCTCGGGCACGGTAAGCATTCGTGACCTCAATAAACAACGAAAATGGAACCTGCCCACCGATGGTCCCAAAACGGTGAGTGGTCTGGCACTTGAAGCGTTGGAAGCTTTCCCCGATGCACGGACTTCGGTCCGAATAGAAGGGTATCAGCTAGATATCGAGGAGATTGCCAAAACACAGATCAGCAAAATTCGGATTCGGCCGTTGCAGAGTGAGGTAACGTCTAATAGCGAGAGCTCAGAAGCTGAGTCACTCCACCCCTAGGACCCGGAACGCCTCCGATCGATCGCCGCCAATATCTCGCGCTTGCGTTCATTGGGAGCAGAAAACCACTCAATAATCTCGTTGGCCGAGCGATAACAGCCAATACATATGTCCTGGTCGTTGAGCGAGCAGACTTCAATGCAGGGGGACTTAACGGGCTGTGTCGTGTCGCTCATCCTCATCCCTCCTCGGCCTGCGCGGCATAAAATGCGCGAGCGAACTCGTCCAATTCACCTGTCTCAATTGCCTGCCGAATGCGCGCCATGTGCTTCTGATAAAAGCGCAAGTTATGGATAGTCGCCAACTGGGAACCCAGAATTTCATTGCATTTATCAAGGTGCGCGAGATAGGCCCGAGAAAAGTGTTCACAGGTATAACAGTCGCAATCCGCGTCCACCGATGCGGTGCTGCTCTTGTGTTTGGCGTTGCGCAACTTCAGCACACCGGTGCTGGTGAAAAGGTGGCCATTGCGGGCATTTCGGGTGGGCATTACGCAGTCGAACATATCGATACCGCGCCTGACGCCCTCGAGTAGATCCGCGGGCGTGCCCACCCCCATCAAGTAACGGGGCTTTTCCGCAGGCAAGTGCTCCGCCAAACCATCGAGCACAGCCATCATCTCGCCCTTTGGCTCTCCCACAGACAGTCCACCCACGGCGTAGCCATCAAAGCCAATGTCCGTGAGGCCCTCGAGGGAACGCAGGCGAAGTTCTGGAGACATGCCGCCCTGAACAATACCGAACAGTGCCGCAGGATTGTCGCCGTGGGCGCGCCGGCTCCGCTCAGCCCATCTCAAGGATAGCTGCATGGAGCGCTCCGCCTCCACCTCGGTGGCCGGATACGGTGTGCACTCATCAAAGATCATCACGATGTCACTGCCGAGGTCTCGCTGGATGCGCATAGAGGTCTCAGGATCGAGAAACACCCGGTCACCGTTCACCGGCGATTTGAAGGCGACCCCCTCCTCGGTCACCTTCCGCAAGGCATCCAGACTGAACACCTGAAACCCACCGGAATCGGTCAGGATGGGCCCGTGCCACCCCATGAAATCATGAAGATCGCCGTGGGCTTTAATGATATCTGTGCCCGGACGCAACCATAGATGGAAGGTGTTACCAAGAATGATCTCGGCGCCAATTTGGGTGATATCCCGGGGTAACATGCCCTTGACCGTGCCGTAGGTGCCAACCGGCATGAACGCAGGAGTTTGCACGGCGCCCCGAGGAAAGTCGATTTGCCCACGTCTGGCCAATCCATCCCGATGAGATACCTGAAACTCCATCAGGCGTTGCGCTCTTTGGTCAAAAACATCGCATCACCATAGCTGAAAAAACGGTAGCGGTTTTCAATCGCTGTGCGATAGGCGTGGCGGATGGTATCGGTGCCCGCAAAAGCCGACACCAGCATGATCAATGTTGATTCAGGCAGATGAAAATTGGTGATCATTGCGTCCACCACATGAAAATCTGCGCCTGGATACAAAAAGATATCCGTGTCACCGCTGAAGGGCTTTAGTGCCTGGTCTTTGCCCGACACTTGAGCGGCGCTCTCCAAAGATCTGACTGCGGTGGTGCCCACAGCAATGACTCGGCCACCTCTCGCCCGACACGCCGCCACGGCGTCGCAGCAAGTTTGGTCTACTTCGATGTGCTCGCTGTGCATGATGTGATCTTCAAGATGCTCTGCGCGCACCGGTTGAAACGTCCCCGCCCCGACATGGAGGGTCACTTCGGCCCTGGCAACTCCCGCGGCATCAAGTTGCTCCAACAGTGTTTGATCAAAATGTAGCCCGGCGGTAGGCGCCGCCACCGCACCATCCCGGCTGCCATACAGCGTTTGATAGCGATCACGGTCCTCAGCCGTATCCTCCCGCTCGATATACGGAGGCAAAGGCATATGACCATAGCGGCGCATCATGTCTTTGAGGGTGCCCGTCTCGGGCATGAGCACAAACAATGCGCCCTCCCGGCCCAACACCCTGAGTGCCAAATCGGAGACATCGCTCTCGGGGTCGGGGGTGACCAACAGCAACGTGCCGTCGCGCGGACTCTTGCTGGCGCGAACGTGAGCCAGTGCACTGCCATCACCGCGCACCCGCTCAATCAAGATCTCCGCACGCCCACCCGTCTGCTTCTGGGCAAACAGCCTCGCTGGAATGACCCGCGTGTTATTGAACACCAGCAGATCGCCGACAGTGAGTAGTTGGGGGAGATCCCTAAACGTCAGGTGCGAACACTCCCCAGTGTTGGCCTCAACCGCCAGAAGCCGAGAGGCGGAGCGCTCGGGGAGCGGCTCCTGGGCAATCAGTTCAGCGGGGAGCTCAAAAGCGAAGTCGGTGGTCTTCATGAGTATCGGGCGGCATTTAGCTGCGAACAACCAAGAAGGGCCTTATCGGAGCTTGCGCACAAAAAAAGCCGGCACTGCCGGCTTTCTGTTGCGATTCCGATCGGTGCCGCGTCACTTGTCCTTTTCTTCGCCTTCATCCTCTGGCTGCTCTGAATCTGGCTCGGGCTCAGCTTCTGGGGTCGCCTCCTCTGGAGCCTCCTTAGGCTCGGGCTCGGGCTCGGGCTCGGGTTCGGGCTCGGGTTCGGGTTCGGGCTCGGGTTCGGGTTCGGGTTCGGGTTCGGGTTCGGGTTAGGGTTGGCGTCTGGCCCTAATCCTAAAGTCGACGCCTAAACCTAAGGCCCATCAGGTG
>CALKHC010000062.1 GCA_938091425.1 uncultured Luminiphilus sp.
GCTCAAAGTAGAGCCTCTCAGTTGGGCGTGCCGCTTGAGTTCGTGCAGGGCTCTGCAGAGGATATGCCCTTGCCGAGTGAAGCCTTCGATACGGTGCTGATGACATTCAGCCTCTGCACCATCCCTGATGGGCACGCGGCGCTGCAGGAAATACGTCGTGTGCTAAAACCAGAGGGACGATTGGTTTTTTGCGAGCACGGTGAAGCGCCTGACGAATCTGTTGCCCGATGGCAGGCGCGCCTCAATCCGATGTGGAGAAAATTGCTGGGGGGCTGCAATCTGAACCGGCCAATTGTGGATTGGATTAGCAAGGCGGGTTTTGGAATCCAGTCACTCGATCAGATGTACCTGCCGGGCACGCCGCGGATCGCGGGGTTTAACGTCTGGGGTAGCGCGCAGCGCGAGTGCTGACGGCGCTGTATGACCTATTGGAGGGCGTCGCACCTCAGCTTAGGCTGAGCGTCCTCTTCTTCTGTTTGTTCGGCTGTGCCAGCGCGCCGACGCCGATGCCGAGTTCCCATGACGCCAGTCCTGTGCCTGATCTTTCGGGAAATTGGGAGGTGGATTATGCCCGGAGCGATAGCGTGCAAACTCAACTCAATGCCTCTTTTAGAGAGGTTCAGCGAGAGCTGAGGCGAAGACGCGAAGCGGCAGAGCGGGGTGCAAGCTATCAGGGCACGCCAATGGGAGATCTTGATACATTGGTGGCCGTGGCCAAAATGGCTGAATTGGTCACTGAGCCGGAGCTGCTGGAGGTCTATCAGGATGCCCGACGTGTGCGTATTGAGAGAGAGAATAGTTTTGCCCTGAGTTGTGAGCTTCTGGAGGCGCAATCGGTGCCCAGTCTTCTGGGTGCGGAGCAATGTTGGTGGGATGGGCATCAACTGCATTTTCGCGTTTTGTTGCCTGACGGCTTGCTGATCAAGCATCGCTTCGTGCGATCAGCAGATGGGCTGTCTCTGTCCCAGAGGACCGCGTTGACGGCGCCGGGTGTTGCCCGGGACATCGAGGTGGTCAAGATCTTCTCTCGTTACGATCCGTCAGAGAGGGGTTACCGGTGTATGGAGACCCTTACCCGCGGCCGTGTGTGTACCACTGAACAGGCCGCACCCTATGAATGACCCATGGGTCGTGCCCCGGCTTCTGATGCTGGTCAGCCTTTATGCTTTGGTCGGTTGCGCTACCGCGCCCATCGACGCGGCATCCACTGAGCCTCAGATTAGCTCGACTCAGGTGTGGGACAAGGTTGAGCCTTTGTTGATTGCTGAGACCCCGACAAACCCCGCTCTGGATATTGCCGTTGAGTTATTCGACCCCGGAATGCCTGAGGAAGATCGGTCGCCGTTGGCTGCGGTCAGACGGCTGGAGTCCCAGTTACTGGCGGGCGAGTTAAGGGACACGCTAGTTCGCAGTAATCAATGGGGCGTTGTGAGGCTTGTACCGACCGCCTCCTCCTTGACGCCGGTATCGGTTCAGACGCGCATTGTGCTGTCCGATGGACGAGATCTTGTCCTCGATGTTGTCATCAAAGATGCCATGGGGGCTCTTTGGTTTGAGCAGACCGTCGCCTATCGGCAGCAGCCAGAGGGTGCCGGTGGCTTTGACGGTATCTTCAACGCCTTGGCGAATCGACTACTCGCGGCGTGGCGGGCTAAAAATCAACATGACCGACACGCGTTGCTTCAAGGCGCTGAAATCGCGTACGCAGAGGCGCTGGCCCCCGAGGCGTTTTCAGGGATGATTCAGCGCTCGGTGGCCGACTGGAAGGTGGTCCGCCTCCCGGCCGAAAACGATCCGATGCTGGCACGTATTGAGCGCATTCGGAATCAGGAATATCTTTTTTGCGACACCATCGACGAGCAGTACGTTGATATGGCGGACCGCGTTGGGCCCACCTATCGGCTTTGGCGAGAGGCCACGCTGGAGCAAACTGAGTGGCTGGAGCGCTATCAAAGGCGTGCTGCGGCTCGCACGGGCAGCGCTGGTGACAGTGAGTTCACGAGGATGCAGGCAGAGTACGCGGCATATCGTTCATTTCGGATTCAGGAGCAGGCACTGTTTGAGTTGGCAGAGGCCTTTGATGGCGAAGCCCGGCCCACTGTGATGCGAACACAGGATCAAGTTTTCCGGTTGGAGGGTACCCTTGATTCCCAGTACGACACTTGGCGCCGGCTGTTGCGCGATATTTACTTGATAGAGAGCGGAGGCGAGGCGCCATGACTCACCCATTTCTCGCGACCTGTCCAGCGGGTGTCGGAGTCTACCTGGCACAGGAGCTTGAGCAATTGGGTGCTCAGCGCATCGTCGAACGGCCTGTGGGTGTCTCGTTCGAGGGCGGATTAAGCCTGGGTTATCGGGCCTGCCTCTGGAGTCGTCTGGCGAATCGCATCATTCTTCAGCTTGCCACCGTGCAGGCAGACTCGGGTGATCAGCTGTATGAGGTGACACGGAATATTGATTGGACAGCGCATCTCGCAGCGACGGGGTCTCTATCGGTTGATTTCGCTGGTCGCAGCGCAGATGTTCGGAACGCACAGTTCGGTGCGCAACGCATCAAGGACGCCATTGTCGATCAGTTTCGAGAGAAGGGGATGGGGCGCCCGTCAGTGGATCTGAAGCAGCCAGATGTTCGTGTTTTTGCTCGCCTGAGCAAGGGCCGCCTGACCCTCGGCATTGATCTTAGTGGCGACAGTCTCCATCGGCGCGGTTACCGGCTCGACGGGGGCGTTGCACCTCTGCGGGAAAATATTGCTGCTGCGGCACTCTGGGCCGCGGGCTGGCCGGAGAGAAGCCAGTGTGGAGAGGCCTTGCTGGACCCAATGTGTGGCTCTGCCACGCTTCTGTTGGAGGGCGCGTTGATGGCTCTGGATCGGGCCCCGGCATTAAACCGACAGCGTTTTGGATTTCACGGCTGGGCTGGTCATGACGATGACCAATGGCGCGCAATTCGCTCCAACGCAGAGGAGCGCGCCGCGGCGATATCAGCTCATCATTTTGAGATCAGGGGGTACGACGCCGACATTCAGGCGGTCAGGCGGTGCCAAGATAATATTGGGCGTCTCGGTTTGGAGGAGGTTGTGCGCATTCGATGCAAAGACCTAGCGTCGGTGACGCGGCCTACGCATCGAGATCTCTCAAGCGGTCTGCTGATTACTAACCCGCCATGGGGGGAGCGCATGGGGCAAGCGACGGCACTGCCGCACCTCTACAATGCGTTAGGCGAACGGATCAGTCAGGAGTTCGACAACTGGCTGGCAGTGATCCTGACCTCTGAGCTGTCTCTCGGCAAGGCCGTAGGTCTGCGAGCCGACAAGCGACATCGCTTTCATAATGGTCGTCTCGATTTGTACTGCCTACAATTTCAGCTCAACGCGGAGAATCGGTTCCGATTACTGCAACGTGAAACCGAGCGCCGTTCGGAATCTCAGCCCACTGAACATCAAGCGCTGTCTCATGGTGGCCAGGTGGTCGCCAATCGGTTGCGAAAAAATTTGAAGCGCCTCAAGCCGTGGCTCAGGCGGGAGGACATCACCTGTTACCGAGTTTATGACGCCGATATCCCGGAGTATGCTGCGGCGATCGATGTGTATGAGGGTCGATTGCACATTGCCGAATATGCGGCGCCTAAAGAGATCCCTGAGAGAAAATCTGTAGAGCGGTTAGCACAGTTGGTAGAAGGCGCGCGCGCAGTCTTTGGCGTCGCTGCCGATGACGAGGTTGCGGTCAAGCAGAGACAGCGCCAAAGGGGGCGCGACCAGTATCAGCGCCTCGAGACCAGCAATGAGCGGGTGGTTGTCCGGGAGGGTAGAGTCAAGGTGCTGGTCAATTTGCACGACTATCTGGATACCGGTTTGTTTCTCGACCACCGGCCACTCCGAGGATGGTTGGGTAGAGAAGCCGCTGGAGGGCACTTCCTCAATTTGTTCAGTTATACGGGTGCTGCCACCCTGCACGCAGCCTTGGGCGGCGCGACCACCAGTACCAGTGTCGACAGCTCCGCCACGTATCTGGATTGGTTTAATGCTAACTTGGCGCTTAATGGTTTGTCGGATCGACAGCACCGAGGTATCCGGGCTGATGTTCGGGACTGGTTGTCAGAGCAGACACAGACTTACGACTTGATCATGGTGGACCCCCCGTCTTTTTCCAATTCCAAGGGGCAGGCAGATTTTGATGTACAACGGGATCATTTGTATTTGTTGCAGTTAGCGATGGCCCGCCTCAGCAAAGAGGGGGTGCTGTACTTTTCTACCAACCATCGCAA
>CALKHC010000063.1 GCA_938091425.1 uncultured Luminiphilus sp.
GCACGTTGAAGTTGAGCGCGCTCTGGGTGCTTGCCTCGGATACTGCAGCAGATGAAGCTCCCAGCGCCGTTAACATTGTGCCGGTAGAGGCTTTGATCAGTGCTCTGCGATTGAGAAAGGTGTGCTCGGGCGTGATGTCTGAAGACGCGATGCTGTGATCAGTGTAAGTCCGTTTTTTCATGATGTGAGGCGCCCTCCTGGCTGTCCTTATCGGGTTGGCGGAGATATTGAATGGGTCCTGACAGCGCATAGACCACGGCCATGCTCCAGATCGCGAGCGGCGGATCCAGCGCAATCAAGCCCAGTACCGCCACAATGGACAGCATTCTGACGAAAGGCACCCGTCGATCAAAGTTGATGCTCTTGAAGCTCGAATAAGGGAAGCGCGAGATCATTAAAAAGCCCAGCGCTGTCAGCAATAGCGCGTGCACCCAATCCAAAGTGGGTCCTGTCCAACCGTGAGTTGGGCCCATCCACACCAGACAGGCTGCTGTCGCGGCGGCAGGCGGGCTGGCCAGGCCGGTAAAATGCGTCGTGTCATCATTTTCACGATGCGCGTTAAAGCGCGCCAGACGGAGCGCAACGCACGCAGTATAGATAAAGGCCGCAACCCATCCGACCTTCCCGAGATCAGTGAGCGCCCAGTTAAACGTCAGCAAAGCCGGCGCCACGCCGAAGCTGACCATGTCGGCGAGACTGTCATACTGCGCGCCAAATGCGCTGTTCGTTCCGGTCAGCCTGGCAACGCGACCATCGAGGCCATCGAAGACCATGGCCACGAGGATGGCCACCGCACCAGCGTAAAAGTCACCCTGCATGCCCGCAATGATTGAGTAAAAACCGCAAAATAAAGCCCCGGAGGTAAAGAGGTTCGGCAATAGGAAAATGCCCGTAGCTTGAGCGGCGGAGTCTGACTGAGACTCTTCATAGTCACCTACTAGGCTGGCCAGCGGCGCCTCGATTTGCCCTGCTGCTCGCTCCAACTCATCGGTATTGGATGTCTGGTCTTTTGACGACATGCCCGCTGTTCTCCTCGGTCTCTCTGGCGCTTCGCGATTTAATTGTAACAGTGGCGTTTACCCCGGGCACGATGTCCGACACAATACGCCCCCTTTTTTCGGGCCCCAATAGAGGACACACCAGTGAGTAACTATTTCAACTCTCTCCCGCTTCGCACCCAGCTTCAGGAGCTCGGCAAGTGCCGGTTTATGAATCCGGCGGAATTTGAAGCGGGCGTGGAGCCACTGGCAGGAAAGAAACTAGTGATTATTGGCTGCGGCGCTCAAGGCTTTAACCAGGGCTTGAACCTGCGAGACAGCGGGCTGAATGTCGCCTACGCGCTCAGAAAAGAAGCGATTGAGGAAAAGCGCCCGTCGTGGGTCAAAGCGACCGAGGCGGGTTTTCACGTCGGCACCTATGAGGAAATGGTCCCTGAGGCCGACATGGTGCTGAATCTAACCCCTGACAAGCAACACACCAACGTGGTCGAGTCAGTGATGCCTCTGATGAAGCAAGGGGCATGCCTGTCTTACTCCCACGGCTTCAATATTGTCGAGGAAGGCATGAAGATTCGGGAGGACCTGACCGTGATCATGGTCGCGCCCAAATGCCCAGGCACCGAGGTACGGGAGGAATATCTCCGTGGCTTCGGAGTCCCAACCCTGATTGCCGTGCACCTTGAGAATGATCCTCATGGCCAGGGCCTTGAGCTCGCCAAAGCTTATGCGGCAGGCACCGGCGGGCACCGTGCCGGCGTGCTGGAATCCTCGTTTATTGCGGAAGTGAAATCCGATCTGATGGGTGAGCAAACCATACTGTGCGGCATGCTGCAGACCGGCTCGCTATTATGTTTTGACCGTATGGTCGAGCTGGGCATTGATCCCTCCTATGCCGCCAAATTGGTGCAGTACGGATGGGAGACTGTCACAGAAGGCCTGAAGCAAGGCGGTATCACTAATATGATGGATCGCCTGTCTAACCCGGCAAAGATCCGCGCTTTTGATTTAGCCGAGGACATGAAAGGCATCCTACGACCGCTATTCGAAAAGCATCAAGACGACATCATGTCGGGCCATTTCTCGAGCACCATGATGGCTGACTGGGCAGCTAATGATACAAACCTTCTCAAATGGCGCGCGGAAACCAATGACACGCCCTTTGAGCTGCAAGCCATTACCGACGACGCCATAGACGAGCAGACGTACTACGATCAGGGCATTCTAATGATTGCGATGGTCAAGGCCGGGGTGGAGTTGGCCTACGAGACTATGGTGTCAGCGGGTATTATCGAAGAGTCAGCCTATTACGAATCTCTGCACGAGACGCCGCTCATCGCAAACACCATTGCGCGGAAAAAACTTTACGAGATGAATGTAGTGATATCAGACACCGCTGAGTACGGCTGCTACCTGTTTGACCAAGCCGCGCGACCCCTACTGAAGGCATTTGTCGCGGGCCTCGATGCAGACGTGATTGGAGCTGGTATGGCAGCCGGCAACGCGGTTGATAACCGGCGGTTGATCGACATTAATGCCGAGATCCGTTCGCACTCTGTTGAGGTCATTGGCGCCAAACTGCGCGGCTACATGACCGGCATGAAAGCCATCTCCTCGGCCGACTGACGCCAAGTGAGCGACTTCGGCGTCGGTCAGGCCCGCGAACACACAACAATGCCATTGATAGTGAACGGGCCGGTCGTTAGACTTGCGCTCCACCGAATTTTGAACATAACGTATCAGGACATCCTATGAGCTTTGATCTGACGTTGCCGCCCATTCTTGGGGTGGTAGGACTCGCAATTGCGTTCGTGATTTACACAGTCATGTCCCGCGCCTCTGATGGCGAGGACAAGGTCCGTGGTATCGCAGAGCAAATTCACTTGGGTGCGATGGTCTTCATGCACCGCGAATACAAAATGCTGGCGGCATTCGCCGCAGTGTTGGTGGTGGGCATTCTCGTATCGCCATTGGGCACCAATACGGCCATCGCATTTGTCGCCGGTGCCGTGTCCTCGGCCACGGCCGGTTACCTTGGTATGTACGCAGCAACCAAAGCTAACGTGCGCACTGCAGTCGCGGCCAATACCGACGGCGCAGCCGCCGCGCTCAACATCGCGTTTTACGGTGGCTCCATCATGGGGCTGTGTGTCGCCTCTCTGGGCCTGATTGGCCTCGGCGGCCTGTACTACTATTTCGGTGGTGACCCCCACACTGCACACGCCATCCACGGCTTTGGCATGGGTGCCTCTGTGGTAGCGCTGTTCTCGCGCGTTGGTGGCGGCATCTACACTAAATCGGCGGATGTGGGCGCTGACCTGGTGGGTAAAGTCGAAGCCGGCATCCCCGAAGACGATCCGCGCAACCCAGGCGTGATCGCCGATAATGTTGGTGACAATGTGGGCGACATCGCGGGCATGGGCTCCGATATTTTCGAGTCTTATTGCGGGTCAATGATCGCTTGTATAGCGATTGCGTCCACGATGGCACTGACCGCTGAGAAGCAAAGCGCAATGATGGCCTTTCCGCTGGCCCTTGCCAGCATTGGCCTGATTGCCTCAATCGCGGGCATTCTGATCGTGCGGGCACGCTCCTCTGCCGCACCTGAAGCAGCTCTTCGTAGCGGCACCCTGGGGGCGCCGATCATCTTCATTGCGATGGCCTGGTTCCTTTCAGAGAGCATGGGTATCGACCAAAACACCTGGTGGGCAGTGGTCTCGGGCGCAGTTGGTGGCGTTGCTATTGGCCTCATCACCGAGTACTACACAGGCGGCAAACCCGTTCGGGTCATCGCCAAATCAGGCGAGACCGGTCCCGCGACCGTCATGATCACCGGCCTTGCGGTGGGCATGCAGTCAGTGGTGGCACCTGTTTTGTTCCTGGCCGCGATTATTTTTGTGTCCACCAACCTGGCCGGGCTTTACGGCGTGGGTATTGCGGCGGTGGGCATGCTCGCTACTGTCGGTATCACCATGGCAATCGATGCGTATGGTCCGGTAGCGGACAACGCGGGCGGTATCGCCGAGATGGCGGGCATGGGTGCCGACACGCGCGAAATCACCGATGGCCTTGACGAGGTGGGTAATACGACAGCCGCTATTGGCAAGGGCTTTGCCATTGGCGCTGCGGCACTGGCAGCACTAGCTATCATTGCGGCCTTTGTCGAAACCGTCACAGTGAACAACCCAGACTTTAGTCTGCAACTCTCTGACCCTGAAGTACTGATTGGCATCTTCATCGGCGGGACCATTCCGTTCTTGATTGCCTCGATCACCATGACCGCTGTAGGCGAAGCCGCTTTCGACATGATTAATGAGATCCGCCGGCAGTTTCGGGAGATTCCCGGCCTGCTCGAAGGTAATGCCCAGCCCGATACAGCGCGTTGCGTCGATATCGCCACCACAGCTGCGCTAAAGCGCATGGTGGTGCCTGGCGTAATCGCCGTTTCCGCGCCGGTAATAGTCGGCTTTGGTCTCGGTGCGACCTCGTTGGGTGGCATGTTGGCTGGCGGTCTGTTGGGGTGTGTTCTGATGGCACTGATGATGGCTAACGCGGGGGGTGCCTGGGACAACGCCAAGAAGTACATCGAAAAAGGCAACCTCGGTGGCAAGGGTTCCGAGACCCACGCCGCGGCCGTGGTGGGTGACACCGTGGGTGACCCCTTTAAAGATACCTCCGGTCCGTCAATGAACATCTTGATTAATGTGATGGCGATTGTGAGTCTGGTGATTGCACCCCTACTCTGATCACTACTGAAAAACAAAAAAGGGGCCTTAATGGCCCCTTTTTTATGTTGAGTCTCTCTTATATGTCGGAGGCACTCTCACATTAAAATGCTTCGAGAGACAACAGTAGCCTACGGCGCCAGCACCTTTTCTCCGCGCGCCATACCTGCCACGCCAGACCGAACCACCTCG
>CALKHC010000064.1 GCA_938091425.1 uncultured Luminiphilus sp.
CGACCCGAGTCATACAGGCCGGCGAGATTCACCATAGCGGGCTTGAACTCCGCCGCGACGGCTCGCTCGTACCAATACTTGGCCATCACATAGTCAGGTGCCCGGCCCAGACCCTGTTCGAAAATCTCGCCCACATAATTCATGGCCTGTGCATCGCCGGTCGAGGCCGCATCCAGCCAGACGGTCAGCGCACTTTGATAATCGGCACGATCCCACTCGGTGTACTCCCCGCCGCGGATAGAACAGTCCTGTGCCGTGGTGCGAATGGGCCGCCGGGGCGTCATGTAGGTCCGATTACCGACCCGTCGTACCTGACCCGGCAGCAGACAGTCGACAATATAAAATTTGGCCGCCTCAGCCTCGGCAGCAGTCTGCTCTTCGGCAAGAGGTGTCAGGGTGATGACCAGCGCCACGCCAATGGCGGCCATCAAAAATGAACGATTCCATCCTCTGGGCATGGCTTTCCCTTCCTTGTTAAACGCCCGACTTTGAGGATACGACTTCCCGGACCAGCACGCTACCGCGTTATTGCACAGCTGAAACGGCCTCAGTCAGGTTGCCGAGATCAGACTGCTCCGCCAAATAAGGATTACTGCGCATGGCTTCCAGCGAAGGCTGCAAGAGTGCTGCCATGTCAGGACTGCGTGCGTCAGCGAAAAGTACGGCGACCCGCTCAACCAGGGCATCCAACGCGTCAACTGCATCGGGGTTCCAGGGATGAATAAGCCAGGCAGCGTCAAAAAAACGCAGCGCTCCGTCGATATCGCTGATCTCTAAGTGCTCGTAGCCTTGCGCAAGGTTGGCCGTGAAGTCCTGCTGAGCTGCAGGCGACAGCTCAGAAAAGGGCACCTCGGGCCCCGTGGGAGCGACAGATTGATATACCCAGCCACCCGAGACGATAACCAGCAGCAATGCCAAACCTGCCAGCAAACGATTTCGTTGCGCTGTACCCTGAAACAGAGCGAGGAATTCACCTGCATCGCGCTGACGAGCATTGCGGGTTAATCGCAACGCTCGCGCCAGCGCCCGCCGCTCCCGCTCCCGCCATACCTTCGAGGAGCCGACCGGCACCAAACTTTGAGCAAGGGCCTCATCTGCCGACGTGCCGCCATAGGCATGCTCACCGGTAAATAACCACCAGCCGATGAGTCCCAATGCATACACATCATCCGCAGGGTGAGACTCAGTATTGCCCACCAGCATCTCGATCGAGGCGAAGCGCCGCGTCAATGCGCCGAGACGGCCTGCGTCATATTGATCCGCTTGCTCAGCCTCCTGCGTCAAACGCGCAATACCAAAGTCGAGCACCTTGACCCGACCTGCAACTGTGACAAAAACGTTGTCGGGTTTGAGATCGCAATGCACCACGCCCTGGCTGTGCGCATAGGCCAAGCCTTCGGCAAACTGGCGGACCAAGTCGGATCGATCAAACACCTTGCCGGTGCGCTGCTCCAGGCGATCCAATCGTGAAAGGGGCTCTCCGTCTAAGAGCTCCATGGTCATGAAAACCCGGTCACCATCCCGATCGAAGTCGAACACTGTGACGACATTGGGGTGTGCCAGCTGCTGGGTTTTACGTGCTTCACGTTGCAGCGAGACCAAGGCATCCGGATGTTCACTAAACGCCGCGCTCAAAAACTTGATCGCGACATGACTGTTGGGATCATCCGCCTCTGCCCGACGCAAGTCGATCGCAGTGAAAACGGTGCCCATACCGCCCGCACCCAACTGCTCAAGCAGGACAAAACGATCCCGAATAAGAAGCCCCTCTTCTCGCGCCCTGCCCACAAGTACCTCGAGGTTGTCATGCCCCGCGTCGGTTGCGATGGATGCCGTCAATGATCCCTGTTGCATCCGCCCAGCTACTTCGGTGACAAAGACCTCCGTCGCGTCGGCCGAGATCTGGGTGAGATCCTCTGAGGGGTCACTCACTGACTGGCCTCCAGCGCTTCAGACAGACGCACCACAGGAATGACTGTGAGGCCCTTAATGGCTTTTTTCGGTGCGTTCCCCTTGGGCACGATCGCCTGTTTGAAGCCGTGCTTTGCCGCCTCAGCCAGTCTTTCCTGCCCACTGGCCACCGGGCGAATTTCGCCAGACAACCCCACCTCACCAAAGACCACCCAGTCCCGCGGCAGTGGACGATTGCGGAGACTCGATACCACTGCGAGGAGGAGCGCCAAATCAGCAGAGGTCTCCATGACCCGCACACCGCCCACTACGTTGGCAAACACGTCCTGGTCACCCACTTGAATGCCGCCGTGTCGGTGCAGCACAGCAAGCAACATCGCCAGCCGGTTCTGCTCAAACCCAACCGTCACGCGCCGGGGGTTCCCCAGAGAGCTGTCGTCGACGAGCGCCTGAATTTCCACCAGTAACGGGCGCGTGCCCTCCCATACAACAACCACCGTCGTACCCGGCGCGGTGTGCTCGGAGCGATCCAGAAAAATCGCTGACGGGTTGGTGACCTCGCGCATGCCGGCATCGGTCATGGCAAAAATGCCCAGCTCGTTCACAGCGCCGAAACGATTCTTCTGCCCACGCAGGGTGCGGTAGCGGGAATCGTGGTCCCCCTCGAGGAGAATCGAGCAGTCGATCATGTGCTCAAGTACTTTAGGCCCTGCAAGACTGCCATCCTTCGTCACGTGGCCCACTAAGATGAGTATGGTGCCCGTTTGCTTGGCATAGCGGGTCAGTTGCGCCGCGCAATCCCGGACCTGCGACACACTGCCCGGCGCGGAGGTCAGCGTCTCGCTGTGCACCACCTGAATAGAATCGACGACGAGAATCTTGGGCTTCAGCGATTCAGCCGACGCCAGAATCGCATCGACATCGGTCTCTGCCATCAACTGTAATTGGTTGGTCGGTAGACCTAGGCGGTTGGCGCGCAAAGCGATTTGCTCAGGGGACTCCTCGCCTGTCACATACAGCGCGGGGTGCTCTGCCGCCAACTGGCACAAGGCCTGCAGAAGCAACGTGCTCTTCCCTGCCCCGGGGTGCCCACCAATCAGGATGCTTGAGCCCGGAACAAAGCCGCCACCCAGGACCCGATCCAATTCATCAAAGCCAGAGGCTAGTCGAGGCAAGTCGACCACCGCGACATCTTCAAGACGCTGAACAGCCGCCACCGCGCCAGCGTAACCTGATCGCCCTGCCGCGCGGGCAGTGGCTGTCTTCGCCGCAGGGGCACTCAGACGGATTTCTGACAGCGTGTTCCAGGCCTGGCACTCCCCGCACTGGCCCTGCCACTTGGGGAAATCGGCCCCACAGTCATTGCAAACGAATGCGGTTTTTGCCTTGGCCACGCGAAACTCTCCGGAAACTGATCGTAATTGCTGTATTGGTGGAGGTAAGTCGGTATCCTATCAGACCGCCCAACCCACTCCGCATCAAAATGTCGTCCGCTTCACTCATCCCTGACCGCCAACTGACCTTCTCGCCCGAATTGGCCGAGACGATCGGGCTTGAAGAGGCCGTTTTGCTACAGGCTTTGGGCGGCCACCTAAACGCAGCTGATGATTGGACTTCCGTATCGCTCACAACATTGCAAAAAACGCTGTCATTCTGGTCTGTGGACCACATTGCAGCGCTCATCACAAAGCTGGTGGCACTGGGTATCATCAATCGGCGACCGAGTCAGGACCACAATTTGGTCGTGCTCAGTGCGGTGGCCGACATAGCCGAAGAGGTGCGTAGGTCGGCGCTCTCCAGTGCTCCTACTTCCCATGGAGATGCTGACTGGCAGCCCAGCGATGCTCTAATCAAGCTGTTGGTGCTGAATCACGGCATTCCAAGATCATTTATCGACAGCGCCAGAGCGGGCTTTATGCCATCCGACGGTAGCGAAGCAGGAACCCAGTTTCGGCAACACATTCTGACTCGCTGGCGAGATACTCAGGTGCAGGAAGCGAGACAACCGACTGCACACGCCTTCGAGATCAGCACTCCCGTACCCTTTGACCGCGACTGGACACCCAGCCAGGACGCACTCGACATTCTGGCGCAGGCAGACATCGATATCATCTTTGCGGAATCGGTGAGGGCAGAATTCATCCTCTACTGGAGTGAGCGAGGCGGTCCGCCAAGAGAGGTTAACAGTCGCTTCGTCGAACATGTTCGCCGACGCTGGCTGAAGCACACCAGTCAGATGCATCACAGCACCGAGCCGACGCGGATTCCTCGCAACTGGGAACCCGACACCTCTGTTTATGAAACGTTGCGATTGGCGGGCATCGAACAGACCGAAGCTCAAGCCTTGCTCCCCGAATTTGTGATGTACTGGGTGGACAGCAATGAGGTACACACCTCT
>CALKHC010000065.1 GCA_938091425.1 uncultured Luminiphilus sp.
CAGATAGATGTCGGGAATTTCAGCGACCTGCGGCTCAATATCTCGAGGCACCGCCAAATCGATCATCAGCATGGGACGCCAACGCCGCGCTTTAACCGCCTCCTCTGCCGCACCTTTACCCAGTATGGGCAGCTGGCTACCCGTCGAACTGATGACAATGTCTGCGTCAGGCAAACGCTCTGTCACATCAGCCAGTAAGATCGCTTCTGCATCAAACTGCGCGGCCAATTGCTCAGCGCGCTCGAGCGTCCGGTTGGCAATGATCAACTTGGATACGCCCGCGTCTCGCAAATGTCGGGCCACGAGCTCGATGGTCTCACCGGCACCTAAAAGGAGTGCCGTACTGCGCTCCATATCGCTGAAGATCTGTCGCGCCAGATCAACCGCCGCATAGGCCACTGAAACCGGATTTTCACCAATGGCAGTATCCGTTCGCACTTTTTTCGCGATCCTGAAGGCCTCTGGGAAAATCAGATTTAAATGAAATCCGACAGCCCCCGCCTCCTGCGCCACGGCAAAGGCGGACTTCATCTGCCCGAAGATCTGCGGTTCGCCCAGCACCATTGAGTTCAAGCCGGCGGCCACCCTGACCAAGTGCGAGGCTGCCGTTACACCATGATTACGGTAGACGGACGGAGACAATTGGTTGATGTCCAGCCCGTGATGGGCAGCGAGCCATTCCGACACTTGGTCACTGGCGCTCACACCGTCTACATTGTCCGGCAGTACTCCATAGAGCTCTGTCCGGTTGCAGGTGGACAGAATCACCGACTCGCTGAGCTGTGTATCGCGAATCAAGGCACCTAACGACTCGTGCACTTTTTCCGGGGCAAAAGCAATTCTCTCGCGCAGCTCAACGGAGGCCGAGTCGTGATTTACGCCAACTACTACCAGCTTGCTCAACATGGCTTTGGTCACAACCCTCGCCATTCATCCCAACTTGCTATCATAGCATTTACTACTGATTAACACGCTGCAGGGGCCCAGCGCCTTTGTGGCACTATGACGAACCATGATTGCCTCTCGCTACGCTTACGTCGCACTCGCATTGTTTCTTGCAAGCTGCGCCACGCCAACACCCGACCTAAGCGTCGAGCCACCAGTTGTGCAAGACGCTACGGGCGTCGCTGAGGCACCAGTAGCCCGACCAGAGACGCCGATTCCGGATGACAGTCTGCTGCCGCTCTTGAAGGCCGAGTTCGCTTTGCGCCAGCGCGATTTTGATCTAGGCCTCGCATTACTGACCGAGCAGGCCGCCTTGCTATCAGACCCGGCCTTGGCGCGCCGCGCCCTGCGGCTGGCAGAGTTCGTCAACGACACTGATCAGGCCGCCATGATGGCGGTGCGGCTGGTTGAACTTGACCCCGATGATGGGGCTGCCGCGGCGGCGGCTTCGGGGTGGCTGTCTAGGGCGGGACGCCCCATTGATGCCGTGTATTACGCCACCCTCGCCTTTGAGAACGGGTATCCGGTCAACGTTGCGACTAACCTCGGCACGTATGAGGCGCTGGATGAGGGCAGTCAGGTCGCTATCGCAGCCGCTATCCGCACAATTGCCGAGCGGTGGCCAGAGGATGATCAGGCAGCCATCGCTGCCAGCCTGCTTGCGCGCCTTGAGGGCGATTTCAGGCGCGCACAGTCCTTTATTGCGCCCGTGCTTGAACGATCGCCAGAGAATATTCGTGCTGTCATGCTATGGACCCAGCTGATGCTGGACCAGAGCTCTGACACACCTTTTGATTTACTGGCGACCACTGTGTCGCGATACCCCGACAATCAGGAACTGCGCCTGCAGTATGCTCGACTACTTGGGGCAGAGGGGGACTATACGGGGGCTCAAGCGCAGTTTGTTTTCCTGCTCAAACGCGATCCGGATAACGCTGAACTCCTCTCAACGGCTGCGCTACTCGACTTTGAACTGGAAGATTTCGACAAGGCGCAGACCAAATTCCATCAGCTGATCGCACTTGAGGAACGGCCAGACGAGGCACACTACTACGTCGGCCGAATCGAGATGGCAAACGACCGCTACCCAGAAGCAATCGCCGCTTTCGCTGCCGTGGGGCCATCGCGGGAATTTCGCGACGCCAAAGCCCTCGCGGCCCAGTTATTAATCGATACTGCGTTCGCCAGCGACATCAAAACGTTTTTCGAAGATCAGCGACGCACTTACCCTAGCGCCGCAGAGCAGCTTTTCCTGCTTGAAGCCGACTCCCTGCGAGACTGGTCGGGCGAATCCCTCAAAGCCTATGACCGCGGCCTGACTGCGTTCCCACAATCTTTTTCTCTACTTTATGGCCGCGCGATGGTGCACGAGTCTGAGGGTCAACTTGGGGCGATGGAGGATGACCTGCGGAGCATTCTCGCCCAGGACCCCAACCACGCCGCCACACTCAATGCGTTGGGCTACACACTCACCAACCATACGCAGCGGTATGAAGAGGCAGCGGACCTGATTGAGCGCGCACTCGCGCTGTCACCCGGTGATCCCGCGATTCTCGATAGTTTGGGGTGGGTGTATTACAAGCTGGGTCAGTACAGTGAGTCTGAGACGCTACTGCGCGAGGCGCATAACGCCTTCCCTGATCCGGAAGTCGCGGCTCATCTTGGAGAGGTACTGTGGGTCCAGGGCAGGCAATTCGAGGCGCGAGACGTGTGGCGCGACGGATTGAGTCGGGTGCCCGACCATCCCATCATTCTCGAAGCGGTGAAACGGTTGGGCGCTGAGCTGCCGTGATCCATTGTTTGAGCTCGGCAGATCGACGCCGTTGTGTCATGGCGTGCCTCTGGGTCGGGTTAGCCGCGCTCTTCACAGCAGGCTGTACCAGTGTCGACCAGAAGGGCGAGGAACCCGCGGGAACGCTTCCGTTGATTCCCGATCAACTCGTAAATTGGGACGCCAAAGGGAAAGCCTCTTTCACGTATCAAGACGTCACAGAGACTGCCCGTTTTCACTGGACCCGGAGCAGTCCACAGTACGACCTCATTAGATTGTCTGGCCCATTCTCAATGAACCGTCAGACAATAGAGCGCCGGGGTGACGCGCTCTTATGGCGCGACGGAGAGCAAGCTCGCCCACTGTCTGACTTAGACCCTGACTCGCCCGCCCTAGCCGCTTTGCGCGCCATCCCGTCTCAATCCCTGGGCGGCTGGCTATTGGGTGCCCAACCTGACTCGTCAGTTTGGGAGGTCGACGTGACCGAATGGCAGGCAGCCCCTCCCTGGCAAGCACCCTCGCGGGTTACAATTCGCGGTACCGGCATAGAAATTAAGGTCATCGTCTCGCAATGGGAATTCGGTCCGGCACCGTGACAGCGATTGAGGCCTTCTCCCCCGCTAAACTCAATTTATTTCTCCACGTTACTGGGCGCCGCCCCGACGGTTATCACTTGTTGCAAACGGCCTTTCAATTGCTCAACTGGGGCGACGATATGCGTTTCGAGGCCAGCGCAACGCCGGGCGTCTCTCTGTCGGGCGATACCGACGATATTGCGCCTGAGCACAATCTGATTCTTCGGGCGGCCCAGACGCTTGGACAGCACAAGCATGGCGCCCACATCCACATCCGCAAACGCATTCCACGAGGCGGCGGTTTGGGTGGGGGCAGTTCCAACGCGGCGACAACACTGCTGGCACTCAATCAATTATGGGGGCTGGGGCTACAGCGGGATACGTTGCAGCAGTTGGCCGCACCTCTGGGGGCCGACGTGCCGGTCTTTGTCTTTGGCCAGAGCGCTTGGGCCGAGGGGGTTGGCGAGGTGCTTACCGCCCTCTCTCTACCCAAGCGTTGGTTTGTCATTGCGCAGCCAGAGTGCGCAGTCAGTACTGCTGAAATCTTCAGTGATCCCGCGTTGACACGCCACACCCCGCCCATTACAGTGCAGGCCTTTTTTTCAGGGGCTGGCCACAACGATTTACAGGATGTTGTGGTATCGCGTTACCCTGAGGTTCTTCAGGCTTGGGAATGGCTTGATCAGCACGCCACGACGGCGAGAATGACTGGCAGTGGCGCCTGCGTTTTCGCCGCGCTGGAGACAGAGGAACTAGCGCGCCAAATTGCGGCCACGGCCCCGAATGGGCTGACCGTTGTCGTGGCCGAGGGCGTGAACCGGCTCCCGGAAATGCGGGAAGTTGAATAAAGGGTTTGTTGGGGCGTCGCCAAGTGGCAAGGCAGCGGGTTTTGATCCCGCCATTCGGAGGTTCGAATCCTCCCGCCCCAGCCATCTTTCATATAGTGAGGTAAACAAATGTCATCGAAAATGATGGTGTTTACAGGCAACGCCAACCCTGCGCTCGCTCTCAAGGTTGCAGAGCGGCTTTACCTTGCGATGGGCAATGCGGCGGTCAGCAAGTTCTCCGATGGTGAGATCACGGTAGAGCTTAACGAGAATGTGCGGGGCAAGGATGTATTTGTGCTGCAAAGCACCTGCCACCCGACCAATGACAATATCATCGAGTTGCTACTCATCATCGACGCCCTGCGCCGCGCCTCAGCAAGCCGGATTACGGCGGTCGTGCCTTACTTTGGTTATGCGCGTCAGGACCGACGCGTCCGCTCGGCCCGGGTGCCGATTTCTGCCAAAGTGGTCGCTGATACCATGGTGAGCGTTGGCGTAGACCGCGTTCTCACTGTCGACCTGCACGCCGAGCAAATCCAGGGCTTCTTTACCGTGCCCGTTGATAACGTATACGCCTCCTCGATTCTCAATGCCGATATTGTGCGCTGCGATTACGAGAATCTAATCGTGGTATCCCCTGACATCGGCGGCGTTGTGAGAGCACGCGCGATTGCGAAACAGCTGGACGATGCCGACCTCGCAATCATCGACAAGCGCCGCCCACGTGCCAATGAAGCCGAGGTGATGAACCTGATTGGTGATGTAGAGGGCCGTACCGCCATTTTGGTCGACGACATGGTCGATACCGCGGGCACTTTGTGCACCGCGGCCAACGCGCTCAAACAACGCGGCGCATTGAAAGTCGTGTCTTATTGCACCCATGCCGTCTTATCGGGCAAAGCGCTTGAGAACATTGAGAATTCACAGCTCGACGAATTAGTCGTCACAGATACGATCCCCTTGTCGAGCGAGGCGTTGGCAGTCAGCAAGATTCGGCAGCTGACGATTGCTGATTTACTGGCGGAGTCGATTCGTCGAGTCAGC
>CALKHC010000066.1 GCA_938091425.1 uncultured Luminiphilus sp.
CTGGAGTGCTATCACTGCGCTACCTCGCATCGCGCCTACGCGAAAATGCACACCTTGAAAGATCTTGAGGAAAAATCTGCGCCCGTTGTCGCGAAGATGCTGGAGAACGCCGACGAGGTCACGGGTGTCCCGGGCATTTCGAAGACCCATACTGAGATCTATCTGGACGCGCCCAGCTTCGGCGCCTGCGCCCACACCATGCGCTATGGCTTGTTCGAGGGTTTTGTCACCGGTAGCCAGGATGGACAGGCCGTCGCGCCACTCATGGGCAGCATCAAAGATTATGACGGTGGCGTGGGAGACTTTCAGATGGGCCCTGTCACCTTCATGCTGAACTATCCGGATCACTGCGTGCTTTATCGCTTCATCCCCCGATCGCTGACCGAGACCGACATGGAGCTAGTGTGGTTTGTCCGGGAGGATGCCGAAGAAGGCAAAGATTATGATGTGGATAAGGTGACCTGGCTCTGGCACCACACCACGCTGGAGGACGAATACATCATCACCCGCAATGCCGCGGGCGTGAATTCAAGGTTTTTCGAACCCGGCCCCTATCATCCAGAGTTTGAGTTCACCCTGCAGCAGTTTGTGCACTGGTATCTCCATTCATTAGAAGCCAGCCTCCACTGAGACATTAATTTCTCAGATCATTCGCCACCGCCCGGCGCCGTCTGTCCGGTCTATACTGGGTTCAGCATCGCATCCCGGCTGATGATTCCCTCTCTGATCCGGTTGCGCGTGTCACTGCTGAGAGGAGAGGGGCGGAAATTGCAACAGCGCACCATCAACATTTGCCTGAGGCGAGCATGAAGCGCACCCGCATACCGCTATTTAGTGCGTTCTTCATGATCTATATCTTCGTGTCGGGCGGTTCGTTTGGTATCGAGGAGATGGTGGCCTCCTCAGGGCCCGGCCTGACCTTATTACTGTTGCTGGCGCTCCCCGTTATTTGGGCGCTGCCTATGGCGCTCATTGCCAGCGAGTTGGGTTCTGCGATACCCGACAGCGGCGGGTTCTATGTATGGACACGTAGGAGCTTAGGCAGGTTCTGGGGGTTCCAAGCGGGTTGGTGGTGGTCGCTCGCCCTGCTTGTCGACACGTCTCTCTATATCGTTCTCAGCGCCACCTATCTACAGAACCAAATGGGCTTTAGCGATGGGGTGTATTACGCGCTCTGCTGGACCATTATCGCAGTGTGCACCATCGTCAACGTACGTGGCATAAAAGTCGTGGCCATCGGCTCCACTCTATTCGCAGTTCTGATCATTTCACCCATTCTCGTGCTCGCCGTTATCGGTATCGCTAACTGGCAGTTCAATCCATTCACACCGATGACACCCCCTGACACTAACCTGCTCGGTACCGACGGGGCGCTCATCGTCGGACTCAGTATCGGTATGTGGTTTTACTCTGGCTATGAGTCGATGTCGACGCTGGCGGGGGAAATCGAGGAGCCTCAGCGCATCATCCCAAAAGCCCTGATGCTGGCACTCCCCTTTGTGGCCCTGATGTACGTACTGCCCACCATTGCCAGCTTGGCCGCCTTTGGACACTGGGAGCTGTTCTCGGTCGACGGCGGAGACGACACCGTTTCTTTCGTCGACATTGGTCATATTCTGGGTGGCACCGCGCTGGGTCATGCGCTGCTTGCGTCTGTGGTCTTGGGTAACCTCGCGCTGTATTTGGATTACATGGCCTCTGGCGCCCGCCCGTTACAAAAATTAGCGGAGGATGGTCTGTTGCCGCGGCCCCTAGCCTTATTAAACGACCGTTTTGGTACGCCGGTGGTGGCACTTCTGCTCATTGCTGGCGTGAACGCCGTACTGGTCATCGGCCCCTTTCAAAGCCTGGTCATCATTGATGTGCTGCTGATGGTGGCCTCTTACGCCCTGATTTTTATTGCGGCATTGCGGCTACGCATGAGGGAGCCCGGCCTGGTGCGCCCTTTCAAAATACCCGGTGGAACGTACGCGCTGGCTATCTTGATTATTCCGCCGCTATGCCTGATCGCCTTTATGATGAGCATCACCGTTACTGATCACAGTGTCTCGCTCTGGGGGCTCGACCGTTTCAATCTGCTGGGTTTGGGCGTCGGTTGGTACGGGATCGCCGGCTTGATGGCGCTCTTATCGGGGCCGGTACTGTATCCGCTATTGGCTCGAGACCCTGATCCGGCGGGGTAAGCTACCGCACACCCGCCAGCCTTGAGGGGAGACCCTGATGGCAAGGTCATTGTGGCTCAGGTCTCATACCAGAGCCCATCGGGATCCTCTGGCCACACTCCCAAATAAGGCCCGTGAGCCTGAAAACCCAGCATCCGCCGCATCTCATCTGACTGAGCCGCCACCTCGTCTTTGGTCAGGGTCAGGTATTGATTTTCCTCCTGACGCAGCCAACCTAGACAGTAGGTGTTGACCACCGCTTTTCGGGGCGCATCACTCCGGTTTGCGCCGCCACCGTGAATCGTCGATCCCAGATAAATCACGATTGACCCTTTGGACATCACGGCCTCTACAACATGCTCTTCTCTCGCGTCTTCCGGATTCTTAATACCCATCTCTCTCGGAATCACACGAGTAGCACCATTCTCCAGAGTGAAGTCATCAAGGGCCCATAAAGCCGAAATCTGTGCCTCAAACGGCAGTAAATGACTGGGATAGCAGGAATCGTCAGCGTGCAGCACTTGTGCCTCTTCGCCGGGCAGTATCTCGATCGCAGTGGTGCTGCCCACTTGATAAACCTCGCAGTGTGGCTTGAGGATGGCGTCCGCGATGGCTAACACGGTGGGGTGCAAAAGCAGAGTGGGGAAATGCGAAGAGTACTTTGTCACACCACCCACTCGCAGAGTGTGGTGGCCATTGAAGGTGTTTTGGTACAAATGGCCCTCGCGGTCAAACTCCGGGCGCAAATCGGCGCACAACCCTTGAGAGACGGCCTCCGGCAACACAGAGTCGATCACCACTGCCCCGCTTTGCTGGAGGGCGGCCACCATATCCTGAATATCATCCGTCGCTGCAAAATTCTGCAGTGTCATGCCAGTGCCTCCAACGGGTATGCCAATTGCCATGCCGAGTATAACGTGCCAAATCTCCAGTAATGCACTGGGCATAGGGTGGGCGGCCGCTCGCCGATTTTTGGGGAATGCGCTTTTCTTTACTGGACAGTCACGGGCTTGGCTTGCAGTGGTATTATTAGCGCACCTTTTTTTGAATTTGGCATGCCATGCAAAGCGCACGCTCGACATCACCCAAGGCCCTTTCACCTGCCGGTCACAGTCAAGAACGATCGGATCTAGCCGCCGCCTTTCGCTGGGCCGCGCGGCTCAATTTTCATGAGGGAGTAGCGAATCACTTCTCGGTGGCCGTCAACGAGAACGGCACACAGTTTCTGATGAACCCTAACCAGTCGCACTTCTCGCGCGTCAAGGCCTCTGAGCTGATTCTCGTTGACGCCAACGACCCGGAGACCATGAACCGTCCTGACGCGCCCGACCCCACCGCCTGGGGCCTGCACGGCGCCCTGCACCGTCAGTGTCAACATGCTCGCGTAGCGCTTCATGTGCACTCGATTCACGCCACCATCCTGTCGACGCTGCAAGATCCGCACCTGCCACCGATCGATCAAAACTGCGCCATGTTTTTTAATCGCTACGCCGTCGATACCGAATACGGTGGACTAGCCTTCGAAGAAGAAGCGGCACGCTGCTGCCAGCAATTGTCTAATCCCAGTAAAAAGGTGCTGATCATGTGTCATCACGGCGTCATGGTCATTGGCGAGGATGTGGCTGACGCTTTCAATCGACTGTTCTACTTTGAACGCGCGGCGGAGACTTACATCAAGGCACTGTGGACCGGGCAACCACTCAGAGTGCTGTCTGACGCGGTTGCCGAAAAAACCGCTAGAGAATTGGAGGAGTACCCCGGGCAGGCCGAGCGTCACTTTGCTGAACTCAAGTCGATACTGGACTGTGAAGAGCCAGACTACGCGCAATAAAAAACCACCCGAAGGTGGTTTGATAAATGGTGGGCCGTGCTGGGTTCGAACCAGCGACCAATTGGTTAAAAGCCAACTGCTCTACCGACTGAGCTAACGGCCCGAAAAGGGAAGGCGCGTATGCTAACGCTAACGGGTGAAAATTCAAGCCCCGGCAGGACATGAAATGCACAATGGCCACCGAGGCTGCCCACAGCATGTCTTGACGCCTTTCTAAAAATTCTCCAACAAAAACTGCCGCGCTAACTGTGCAGCCGCGTGCGAGGGGTACTCTCGAATGACTTCATCCAGATATTCCTTCGAGCGCTGACGGTTACCTTTAATGAACTGCACGCGACCCAATTTATACAGTGCATCTGGAACTTTGGGATCAGCAGGGTACTGATCCAGCAGCAACTTAAAATTCTGCCGCGCCAATTCGGGATCAGGAGGATCCAAAACCAAGTAAAGCTCACCCAACCAATAATGGGCGTTAGGTGCATATCGATCAAACGGAAAATCGGTGAGAAAGGCCGTGAAAGCCGCCACAGCATCATCAAACTCTCGTTCCCGAACCAGCTCGTAGGCTGCCCGGTAAGCCGCCTCCTCCCCCTCTTGAGCATCGACTGCTCGGCCGGTGACAGGGCTCGCTGATGGCGCGGGGACTGGCGCGACAATCGCTGAACCCGCTCCGTCATCGATTATGTCAGCAGCACCGCCAGACGCCAGACGACGATCCAGATCGACGTACCGCTCAAGACTTTGCGCTTCCAGCAGTCGCAGCGCCTGCGTGGCCTCCTCAAGCAATCCGTTTAGACGCCGCACGTCGGATTCGAGCTGCTGCACGCGCAACATCAGGCTGCCTGAATCGGTACCTGTAATCGGTGCGGTTGTAGTTTCTATTGGCGGTCTCGCCACCGTTGTCGAGCCCGAGTAAGGCTGAATACCGGTGTAGGACGTCGCAGGCTCTACCGCTGACGTCTCCACCAGAGGCGCCTGATCCGTCGCACCTGGCTCCGCCTCGACATCCACGTAATCCTGAGCTGCAGACGGCAAGGCGAGCAACAACAAAAAGCCGGCGAGTGACGCCGGCTTGATGGGTAACACTGTCAAGGCGAGATCCTCAGTTATTTGAGCTCAACGCGGCGATTCTGTTGCCAGTTGGACTCACCGGAGCCATAAGCAACTGGGTTTTCCTCACCATAACTGATGGTCTCGATGCGATAGCTTGGTACGCCGTTAGCGACCATATAATCGCGCACCGCGTTGGCACGTCGCTCACCCAAGGCAAGGTTGTACTCACGCGTGCCTCGCTCGTCGGTATGACCTTCCAGCCGCACGCTGTCATTGTTACCCAGCAACGCAGCAATATGAGCATCCACTTGACCACGGGCCTCATCGGTCAGTGAAGAGCTATCAAAGTCAAAGTAGAAAACGGTACCCACATCGGCAGCCGCTTCCTCACGCGCCTCTTGAGCAGCGGCCTGCGCCTCTTGCTCCGCCTCGCGTGCGGCAGCCTCTTGCGCCGCTTGTTCAGCAGCAGCAGCAGCGGCGGCTTCCGCCTCTTTGGTTTCGTTACTGGAACATGCCGCCAGAAACAGGGCAGCAAAAACCACTCCCAACCACTTCGCACTCAGCGTTACATTTTTCATATTGCTTGTCCTTCCCCAGTCACTGGAACCTCAACTGCACGTAATGTAGCGCATAAATGGGTGATTTTCTCGCGTTCAAGCTCAGAAATATTGCACTTCGCAATAGTCTGCTTGCGAAAACGTCCCTCAATTAACCGCCCAGTTTCGGTCTGGCCGCAAAGCCGATCAATAATCAGCCATCGCGAGCACGTCGTTACTCACAGCACGGGTCTGGCCCTCTGCCGACTCGCGGTGGCTCTCGCCAGAAAAACCCAGCGGCAATAGGACGCCTACGGCGTCACGTAAGGTGACCAGGCGGGCTCCTGAACGCTGCCTTGACGCGCTGGCAGGCTGAATCGTACACCGCCATCGACCGCCACCGCACCGAGAATGCTGTCCTCACCGCGCTTGGTGGCATACAGCACGATTGAGCCATTGGGCGCGATACTCGGGCTCTCATCAAGACTCGTCTCAGTCAGCACCGTCAGCCTGTCAGTCACTAAATCAAACACGGCAATGTGATATCGACCATTTCGCTGATGGACCAATGCAACGTTGCGACCATCCTGAGCGACCCGCGCCCGGGCATTGTAAGGCCCCTCGAAAGTGACCCGCTCTATTTTTTGAGTACGCAGATCGTAGCGATAGATTTGCGGTCTTCCACCCCGGTCTGACGTAAACAACAATGATTTGCCATCGGGCATCCAGGTCGGTTCGGTATCGATTGCGAAATGGCGGGTCAGCCGCGTCAAGGCACGACTCTTTAGATTCAACAGGTAAACGTCAGGGTTACCGTCCTTGGATAACACCAGCGCCATACTGTTACCATCCGGAGACCACGCCGGTGAGTTATTCAGGCCTTTGAAATTCGTCAGTTGCTCGCGCTCACCAGTGCGCAGATTCTGTCTGTAAATAGCGGGCCGTGAGGTCTCGAAGGAGACATAGGCGACTTCCATCCCATCTGGCGACCAGGCGGGAGACAGAATCGGGTCACGACCCTCCAGCAGGACAATGGGCCGCCGCCCGTCCGCATCTGCCAGAGTCAGACGATAAAAATCCTTGCCTTCAGGGTTACGAGTCACAGAGACATAAAGGAGTCGCGTTGCGAAGGCGCCGGGAATACCAGTCAATGTTTCATAGACCGAATCCGAGACGCGATGCGCCAACATGCGCAACTCCGCAACCGACCCGGTCACGGTCCCATCGGCCACGGCTTCCTGGCGGGTTGTATCAAACAGTTGGAAGTCAATTCGCGCCTGTGATCCCACACTCACCCGGCCGATCAGCACGTACTCGGCAGAAATCGCCCGCCAGTCCCTGAAAAAAAGCTCCGATTCACGGGTGGGATAACTCAGCATGTCCCGCCGGCTGACCGGCGAGAACTGGCCGCTGCGGGCCAGATCAGAATCGACAATCTGGGCGACATCTTCAGGCGGAGAACCGACCCCTTGCCATGCAAACGGCACCACTGCAATTGGCGTTGGATTCTCCACACCCTGATTGATTTCGATCTGCAGTTCTGCGCGGGCAGCCGATGCCAACAGCAGAACAAAAAAGATGAGCCAACGTCTCGCTACCACTGTTTAGTACCTCAAGTCCTCAGGCTTGAATATCAGCTGAAATCGCCGAAAGTTAGCCTCAAATGTTTGATTATCCAGCTTAGCGACCTGGGGAAATCGACCTGTTCGCTCCACCGCTGTCATGGCGCTGCGATCGAAGGCGGTGTTGCCACTGGACTGCAAAACGCTCACACCCACCACTTCGCCGGTCGGCACTAATTGTATCGACAATATCGACACCATGCCGTTGCGAGCACTGGGTGGCCGGGTCCATCGATTGATGACCGATGCCCGGATGGTGGCCGCCACTACATCCCGCAGGCTTGGCTCACCCGCGCTGGAGGCCGCTATCTCTGCGTCGACGAGAGAGTCGAGCTCGCTGCGGGTCAGTGCTGCCAACTGCTCCGCATCCAGCGCGGGCTCTGGCTTCTCGACTTCCACAGGTTTCGGCTCTGGCACTGGCTCAGGGGCCGGCTCAGGCGCTGGCTTCGGCTTAGGTGTCGGCTTTGGTGTCGGCTTGGGTTTGGGTTTGGGTTTGGGTTTCAGCGTCTCCGCTTGAATCAAGCTGGCTTGAATCGGCTGAATGCTTGGGGCAGCCGCGATCACTTCACTAGGGCCCGTCCAACGCACCACCAACATGAGCACCAATCCGCCGTGCAGTGCCAGTGTGAGCACCGCGGGCAGTCCCGTAAAAAGCAGACGATCGCTCGACATCAGTTCCCAGCGGGACTCTCAGTCACCAAACCCACTTTGGGTGCACCGGCTTCCTGCAACGCTGTCATAACGACCACGACGTCCCCGTAGGCCACCTGCTGGTCACCCCACACCAACACCGGCTTGTCGGGCGTGCGTCTGAGTACCGCGGCTACCCGCTGGCGAATCGTCGCCAGCTCCAACGCCTGCTTTTCGTTGGCCCCCAGGTTGAGAAAAAGTTGACCGCGGTCGTTGATCGAGACGATCAAAGGCTCGGCATCCTGATCTTTAACTGGCGCGGCATCGGCATCAGGGAGATCCACCTCCACACCCTGCATCAGCATGGGTGCGGTCACCATAAAAATCACCAGCAGAACCAACATGACATCGATGTAAGGCACCACATTGATTTCTGCTAGCAACCGACGTCGGCGCATCATCAGGGCCTCTGTGATTGATTCGCTTTAAGCGCATAAGTCTGCCGCTGCAGAATCCCCGAGAACTCATCTAGAAACGTCTCATATCGATTCAGCAGCGCATCGCTTCGTGCTGCGAGACGGTTATAAGCCAATACCGCAGGAATCGCGGCAAATAGTCCCATCGCCGTAGCGATCAATGCTTCTGAGATACCCGGCGCCACCGTCGCCAATGTGGCTTGGGTCGCATTGGCCAGCCCCCTGAAGGAATGCATGATGCCCCATACCGTTCCCAACAACCCGATGTAGGGGCTGGTGGAACCTACTGACGCCAGAAAAGGGAGATGCTGCTCGATTCGGTCTGTCTCGCGCATCAATGCCACGCGCATGGCGCGCCGCGACCCCTCAAGAATCGCATCGGCGTCCATGTCGGCCTGTTGCGACAAACGTGAGAATTCCTTGAAGCCGGCGCGGAACAGACTTTCGACGCCGGTGGGTAATTGACCGTCCGCGACCGCCTGATTGCCCTCGCGGTATAGCTGGGCCAGATCGATGCCAGACCAGAATTGCTCCTCAAAAACCAGTAGCTCGTCGTCGGCACGCCGCATCAGCATCACGCGCTGCACAATCAGGAACCACGACGACAAAGAGGCCAGCACCAATATGAGCATGACCACCTGTACCAGCGCGCTAGCACCGAAAACGAGCTCCATTAAGCCCAGCTCTTGTGTCATACCGTCTCCCCCGTGGCAGCGAGTGTCGCCTCTAGTTGTGCTCGAAGATCCGCGTCCAACCGCTTGGGCCGACCACTCTCGCGATCCACGCAGGCTATCTGGATCTCTCCTGATACCAGCACCGCATCCTCCCGTCGCACGGTCTGTTGGAAGTTAATTGTCGCGCCACCGACCCCAGATATCAGTGCGGTCGCGCACAATTGATCATCGAGGCGAGCAGGTTCTAGGTAGGAGAGCGACACATTCGACACCACAAAATTCCACCCCGCGTCCGAAACAGCCGCTCGCTCCAAACCAAAGGTTCGCATCAACTCAGTGCGAGCTCGCTCCAGATACTTGAGGTAATTAACGTAATAAACAATCCCTCCAGCGTCGGTGTCCTCTATATAGACCCGAATCGGCAGCGAAAATTCCACCGTCACGACGACTCATCCAGATCTAGGCCGAGGATCTCTGCCGCTGATCCCTGAAAGGCGATCCCGAAATGGGCATAGGCGTGCCGGGTCGCGATCCGACCACGCGGCGTTCTCAAAATAAAACCCTGCTGGATCAAAAACGGTTCCAATACATCCTCAATCGTGCCGCGCTCCTCAGACAGTGCCGCCGCCAGACTGTCCACACCGACTGGTCCACCGTCGAACTTCTCAATCATGGTGAGCAACAACCGGCGATCCAAATGGTCAAAACCCTGCGCGTCCACATTCAGCAAATCGAGCGCGGCCTCTGCCGTGCTGCCAGTCACCGCCCCATCGGCCTTGACCTCCGCATAATCGCGAACACGACGCAGCAGCCGATTGGCGATACGAGGCGTCCCTCTGGCGCGCCTAGCAATCGCCACCGTGCCCTCGTCATCGCTGGGAATCTCGAGAATGCCAGCTGAGCGTTTCACGATTTCAGTGAGTTCCGCGGCATCATAGAACTCAAGTCTCTGCACAATCCCAAACCGATCACGCAGTGGCGATGTGAGTAGTCCTGCACGCGTTGTAGCGCCAACCAAAGTGAAAGGCGGTAAATCGAGCTTAATGGAGCGCGCGGCGGGTCCCTCGCCAATCATGATGTCCAGCTGATAGTCCTCCATCGCGGGGTAGAGGATTTCCTCGACAAAAGGGCTCAAGCGATGAATCTCGTCAATAAACAACACATCACCGGGCTCAAGGTTCGTCATTAGGGCCGCGATGTCACCGGCCTTTTCAAGCACGGGCCCGCTGGTGGTTTTTATCTGAACACCCATCTCCTCCGCAATAATGCTGGCAAGTGTGGTCTTGCCCAGACCCGGCGGGCCAAATATCAGCGTATGGTCGAGCGGTTCTCCGCGGCCTCTCGCGGCCGAAAGAAAGATCTCCATTTGCTCCCGCACCGCGGGTTGCCCAATGTACTCGTCAAGCCGTCGCGGTCGGATCGCACGATCCATCGCGTCATCGCGATGGTCGCCCGGGTCAGCCGCGACAAGACGATCGGTCTCGATCACCGGCGCTCCCCCTCCTGCACTGCTTTCATCCTTTCGCTCCTCCAGCAATACGCAGTGCCAACCTGATCAATTCCTGACTGGGCGTCTCTGGCGCCGCATCGGCGGCTGCGATCAGCTTCGCGGCTTCCGTCAGCTTGTAACCTAAAGCAACCAGCGCCTGCTCAGCTTCCGCTCGTTGATCACTGCTGTGGGCGCCAGCTTTGCCCATCTCAGCTCGTGTGGCTAACTCGGGAGAGAGTTCATCGAGCCAATCCCCCGCCTTGTCGCGCATCTCCACCAACAGGCGCTCTGCCGTCTTGCGGCCCACGCCGGGCAGTGCCACCAAGGCAGCCACATCATCCCGCTGTAAACAACGCGCGAAGTCGGCTGCATCCATCCCTGAAAGTAATGTCAGCGCCAGTCGCGGGCCGACGCCACTGACCTTGATTAGCTCTCGGAATAAGCGCCTGTCGGCAGATTCAGCAAAGCCAAAAAGTTGTTGCGCATCCTCGCGCACCACAAAGTGCGTCAGCAGCGTGACGGCTTGGCCGAGTTCGGGCAACTGATAAAGCGTGGTCATAGGCACCTGAATTTCGTAGCCAATGCCCCCGACATCCACCAAAATCTCGGGCGCCTGACGCGCGATCAATGTGCCTCGAATTTGACCAATCATGTCGCCACTTTACCTTAAACGCCCCGCCCTGAAGCGGCTGGCAGCCAACGCGCCAGCGAGGCTCTGTGTATGACAGTGACACAGCGCTGCGGCAAGGCCATCGGCCGCATCCTCTGCCGGCTCCGCCGACAAACCCAATAGTGCGGTCACCATGTGTTGAACCTGTTGCTTGTTGGCAGCACCCGTCCCCACGACGGACTGCTTGATCTGTCGCGCGGCATACTCATATACGTCGAGGTCGTTGGTCACACAAGCCACCATCGCCGCACCCCGTGCATGCCCCAGCTTGAGCGCAGAATCCGCACTCTTAGCCATAAAGACACTTTCAATCGCCGCTACCGTTGGCTGATAGGCGTCAATGATCTCTGATAGCGATTCAAACAAGACCCGCAGACGCGCACCCAGCGCTTCCTTAACGGGCAGACGGATAGTGCCACTAGAGACGTAATGGGCCTGATTTCGCTCAACGCGGATGACACCAAATCCCGTTTTTCTGGAGCCGGGGTCGATGCCAAGGATGACAGTCATGATGGCAACCAGCGCAAACCAGCGCCTAGTGTGAACGATTGTGAGGAAAAGATCATGAGCCGGTCACGACTCGTCAGAGCTTATAAAGTAACGAGGACGGCTTCCGGTATGTCTGCATTAGAGTAGACATTCTGGACGTCATCGAGGTCCTCAAGCATGTCGATCAGCCCGATGACGCTCGGCGCGGTGTCGGCATCCAGCACTACTTCGGTACTGGGCAACATTGTCACCTCGGTCTGGGCGGGTTCGAGCCCTGCAGCGACCAGCGCATCCCGAACTTCAGTGACACACTCCCAAGGCGTCATCACATCGACGCTGCCGTCCTCAGCTGACACGATGTCGTCAGCACCTGCCTCTAGAGCGGCTTCCATCAGTGCTTCCTCATCAGCGCCCGGCGCAAACTGTATGAGCCCAGTGCGAGAAAAAAGATAGGCCACCGACCCGTCCGTGCCGAGATTACCTCCCAGCTTGGCAAAGGCGTGGCGCACTTCAGCCACCGTGCGATTCCGGTTGTCCGTCATCACCTCAACGAGCACTGCCACACCGCCCGGCGCATAACCTTCGTAGGTCAGCTCCTCCATGTTGTCGGCATCACCAGTGCCCGCGCCACGCGCGATGGCATTGTCGATGGTGTCCCGCTTCATATTGGCGCCCAGCGCCTTATCTACTGCTGCCCGGAGTCGCGGATTATCCTCTGCGGCGGCGCCGCCTGCTCGCGCGGCCACCACCAACTCTCGAATCAGCTTGGTAAAGAGCTTGCCGCGCTTGGCGTCCTGCGCCGCCTTGCGATGCTTAATATTCGCCCATTTACTGTGGCCCGCCATCGTGAATCAGTCCGCAGCAGATGGATCAGTGCGGCGAGGGCGCAAAGACAGCTCCCGCAATTGCTGCTCCGAGACCGCACCCGGAGCCTCTGTCATGACACATTGGGCACTCTGGGTCTTGGGAAAGGCGATCACGTCGCGAATCGACTGTCCGCCCACCATCAGCATGACCAATCGATCCAGCCCGAAGGCGAGGCCCGCGTGGGGCGGCGCGCCGTGGCGCAGCGCACTTAACAGGAACCCGAACTTAGATTCCGCCTCTGCCTCGTCGATACCCAACAGGTCAAACACGGCCCGCTGCATGGCCTGATCATGAATACGAACAGAACCGCCACCAATCTCACTACCGTTGAGCACTATATCGTAGGCCTGTGACAGTGCCGACTCGGGCTCTGACTGCAACGCTTCAACCGAACAAGCAGGCGCCGTGAAGGGGTGGTGCAATGCTGTCATACCGCCGCGCTCGTCGCGCTCAAACATGGGGAAATCCACTACCCATAGCGGTGCCCATCCCTCGGCAATCTGACCCAGATCCGCAGCAACCTTGAGACGCAGTGCACCCAGAGACTCATTGACCACCGAGCGCCGGTCGGCGCCAAAGAACAGAATGTCACCATCTGCTGCGTCGAGCCGATCCAGCATGGCAAGCACGGTCTCATCGGGCATAAACTTGATAATCGGCGATTGCAGACCTTCGATACCCGCCGCACGGTCGTTCACCTTGATCCAGGCTAGGCCCTTTGCGCCGTAGACGCCCACGTAGTCGGTGTAATCATCGATTTCCTTGCGTGAGAGCGATGCACCGCCCGGCACCTTCAGTGCCGCTACTCGGCTGCTGGCGTCATTAGCTGGGCCACTGAATACTTTAAAGTCGACCCCCGCCATCAAATCATCGATCGATACCAGTTCCCATGCGATCCTCAGGTCTGGTTTGTCGGAACCATATCGCTCCATGGCATCCGCCCAGGTCATGCGCGGAAACTTGCCCAGCTCAACCTCGAGCTGTTCTTCGAACAGGCTGCGGACCATGCCCTCAGTAATCGACATCACTTCCTCGGCGCTGAGAAAAGCCGTTTCAATATCAATCTGGGTAAATTCAGGCTGTCGGTCCGCTCGAAGATCCTCATCCCGAAAGCAACGTGCGATTTGGTAATAGCGATCGAAACCCGAGACCATAAGCAACTGCTTGAACAGCTGAGGGGACTGGGGCAATGCAAAAAATGCGCCGGGCTGGGTTCTGCTGGGCACCAGATAATCCCTTGCGCCCTCGGGTGTGGCCCGCGTCAGAATCGGGGTTTCGATATCTAAAAACCCCTGCTCGTCGAGGTGGCGCCTGATGCTCGAAGTGATCTTCGCCCGGGCAATCAGTTTCTGCTGCATCTCCGGCCGACGTAGATCCATGAAGCGATAACGCAGGCGAACATCTTCACCCACCGAGTGGTGCTCATCGAGCGGAAAAGGCGGCGTTTGGGCGGCATTGAGAATTTCCAAGGTTTTACCTAATACTTCTATTTTCCCAGAGGCCATGCTCGGATTTACCGTTTCGGCCGTGCGCGCCCGAACGCGCCCTGTGATGCACAGTACGTACTCGCTACGCACGCTATCTGCGCGCTGAAAATGCTCTTCCGTGTCGGGATCAAACACCACCTGCACGACACCTTCCCGGTCGCGCATGTCGAGGAAAATGACACCGCCATGGTCTCGACGGCGATCTACCCAGCCACACAGCGTCACCGTCTGATCGATCAGATTCTCATCGATCAGGCCGCAGTAGTGGGTTCGCATCGCTGTTTCCATGGTGTGGTTTCCCGCCGTTAGCTGGCTTTGGAGGTATCGGTCTTGGCAGAGGTAGTCGGCTTTGACTCTGTTTTCTTGGCGCTGTCACCCGAGGCGCTGCCAGAATCGGACTTGGCGGACGGCTTATCTGGGGTATCGCTCCGCTCACCAGCAATATTTTTCTTGTCGCCGGTTTTAAAGTCGGTCTCGTACCAACCGCCGCCAGACAGGCGAAAAGCGGGCGCACTGACCTGTTTCTTTAAACCGGGCTTCTCGCACTCCGGACAATCAGTCAGCGGCGCATCGGCCAACTTTTGAATAGCCTCTAGAGAGTGTCCACATTCCTGACAACAGTATTCGTAAATGGGCATAGTGTTCTCCCCGAGCAGGGTCCAGTTTCAACCGGCTTTGCCTGAGGTTAAGGGTCTGTGTATAAGGGCGCGGAGCGTACCGTAAACCCCGAATCAGTGAAAGATACGCAGAGCGTGAACATTCAGCTCCCTGCCATCAAAACGACGGCGAAAAGACGCGGTTGCACTGAGTTGTAACAGGCGCAATCACCGATCAGTTGGCGAAGCTCTTCATTTTTTTCAACGGGCGGATCCTGACACCGGTACTCGCGGGCTTGGCCTTGAACAGGGTTTCTTCCTTGGTAAACGGGTTGATGCCTCGACGGGCTTTGATCGCGGGTCGTCGCACGGTCATGACTTTCATCAGCCCCGGCAGGGTGAACTGACCGGCGCCCCGCTTAGAGATACTCGCTTCGATGAGCCGCTCGAGAGAACCCCATACTTTTTTGACCTCCGACTCAGCCACCCCGCTGTCCTCGGCCAGCGCCTCAAACATCTGTGATTTAGAGAGCTTAGTTTTGATCGGCTTCATTTTTTTTGCTTCAACCGTTTTCTTCAGCTGCTTGTCGGTTTTTTTCTTTCCCATTGGCCTGCCTCACGCGATAACCCTCATCAGGGCCACATCGCCCCGACTGCTACTGCACTGATTCAACAACAGGCACCTGCCACCGACAAGCCCGCCACCACGATTCATTGGCTTGTAATCAGCTGAGTCATTGGCGCCAACGCGGCGGCAGCATCTCCACGATTCACATCGCCGTACCTGTACGGGCTGCACCCGCCCCCTTTAGAATGATCGCCACCGATATGGAGTGTGTTATGCGTGCCAGTGAGTTCCTGCTGTCGACCCTGAAAGAAACCCCCTCAGATGCTGAGGTCGTCAGTCATCAGCTCATGCTGCGGGCAGGATTAATCCGCCGGGTCGCCGCCGGCATCTACAATTGGATGCCGCTTGGGCTCCGCGTGCTGCGTAAAGTTGAGCACATTGTCAGGGAGGAGATGGAGCGCGCCGGTGCGTTGGAACTGAGCATGCCGGTGGTGCAACCGGGAGAGCTGTGGGAAGAATCCGGTCGCTGGGAGCTTTACGGACCCGAGCTGTGTCGACTCGAGGACCGTCACCAGCGCCCCTTTTGTCTCGGGCCCACCCACGAAGAGGTCATCACTCAGATCGCCAAAAGCGAAATCAAGAGTTATAAGCAGCTGCCGATCAATCTGTTCCAAATCCAGACCAAATTTCGCGACGAAATCCGGCCGCGCTTTGGTGTGATGCGCTCGAGGGAGTTCATCATGAAGGACGCCTATTCCTTTCATATTGATCAGGCGTCTCAGGAACAGACTTACTGGCGCATGCACGAAGCCTACACCGCCATCTTTACCCGATTGGGTCTTGATTTCCGGTCTGTCGAGGCCGATACCGGCGCCATTGGTGGGGCGCATTCCCACGAGTTCCATGTTTTGGCAGAAAGTGGCGAGGACGCCATCGCTTTCTCAACCGGCAGCGACTACGCCGCCAACGTGGAGCTAGCACCCGCCCTGCCAGAGGCTGCTGCTGCAAAAGACGGCGAGATGCCCGCTCTGGAAAAATTCGCGACGCCCGGGATGACTACGATTGATGCGCTCTCCGAACAACTGGGTATCCCCGCTGAAGAGTCGATCAAAACGCTACTGGCCAGAGATGAGCAGGGCGAACTGGTGGCCCTGGTCGTTCGCGGTGACCATCGACTGAACGCCATCAAGGCCGCCAAATTGCCGGGTATGTCGTCACCACTGGCATTGGCAGAACCTGATGAAGTAAAAGCCCAGCTGGGTGCCGGGTTCGGCTCATTGGGTCCTGTAGGTGTTCCCGTCAGAGTGGTGGTTGATCACACCGCAGCGCAAATGCCCAGTTTCGTTTGCGGGGCCAATGAGGACGGTTACCACGTCAAGGGTGCCACCTGGCGCCGCGACGTCCCAGATGCTGAATTTGCCGATATTCGTGAGATCGTAGGTGGTGACCCCAGCCCCTGTGGTGAGGGCACCTTGGAGATTCGCCGAGGCATTGAAGTCGGCCATATTTTTCAGTTGGGTACAAAGTACTCCGAGTCAATGAATGCGTCCGTGCTGGATGAACAGGGCCGCAGCCAGCCCATGGTCATGGGCTGTTATGGCATTGGCATTACTCGCATTGTCGCGGCAGCAATCGAGCAAAACCATGATGACAACGGCATCATTTGGCCCGCAGCCATGGCGCCATTCGACGTGGCCATTGTCCCGCTGGGCATGGATAAGTCAGATGCTGTGCGAGAGGCCACCGAGCAACTCTATGTTGCGTGCGCTGATGCAGGTATCACTGCCTTTCTCGACGACCGATCGGAGCGACCGGGGGTGAAGTTTGCGGAAATGGAGCTTCTCGGTATGCCTCTGAGAGTGACCGTGGGAGAACGGTCGCTGGCCGAGGGCAATCTTGAGCTCACCCAGCGGCGCAGTGGCGAGACCGAGATGGTGGCACCCGCCGCCATTATCGGACGCCTAACGCAGCTGCTTGCCAACGGCTGATCGATTTGCGCCACACACTGCTCGGAATCCTTCTCGCTGCACTCCTGCCTACTGCCACGGTGCTCAGCGCCGAATCAGCGGCGGACAGAGCTGCTCTCTCTGCTTACCTAAATCGCGCTTTGTCAGCAGACGATGGATTTGAAGATCGCTACGCCGCCGAGGTATGGCTGGTTGACATGCAACAGCGGCTAGCGCGTTTTCTTGCCGACCCCGCTGAGCGCCTAGATTTGTTGACCCGAGTTCACCAGCAGGCGAGTCAGCTCAATTTACCGCCCGAATTGATACTGTCAGTAATCGAGGTAGAGAGCGCCTTTGATCGCTACGCGATCTCTCGAGTCGGCGCACAGGGCCTGATGCAGGTCATGCCATTCTGGAAAGACGAGATCGGGCGAGGCGACGACAACTTGACCCACACCCCGACTAATCTTCGATATGGCTGTCATATTCTCCGCTTCTACCTCGATCGGGAAGGTCAGAACTTGAACCGGGCACTGGCCGCCTACAACGGTTCCAGCGGCAGCCTGCGCTACCCCGACAAGGTGCGCGATGCCTGGGAACAGCGCTGGCGCACCGGTCCTCTCGACTGGTGAGGCTGTGCCCACGCAGTTAAACTCGCCACCTCGACAGAGAATCCCCAAATGCACTCGAACGCTGACACACTGCTGGCCCAACACCCCGACATCGAGACGGTAGAGGCCCTCATCACAGACTGTAATGGTGCAGCTCGCGGCAAGTGGTTGCCCATTGAAAAGCTGCCCACGCTCCTCGCCGATGGCATAAAACTACCCAAGTCAGCCGTGGCGCAGGACGCCTGGGGCCGCGACGTGCCGAGGATCGCGCTCGACAACGGGGATCTAGATGGTTGGTGTCAGGCAGTACCCAGCTCTTTGGTCCCTGTGTTAACGGCCGCCGGCGTGGATCGCGCTCAGGTCGTACTGACGATGTTTAAGGACGATGGAACACCTCTCCTCTCAGATCCGAGACAAGTCCTGGCGCAGATTGTGGACAAGTTGGAGCAAAAAGGTCTGGTGCCCAGAGTCGCCATTGAGCTCGAGTTCAACCTGTTTAAACGTCCGGATGAAACCCAGACATTGCGAGACGCACTGCCTGCCGAAAATGAGACCGGCGGCAATCTTTACGGCCTCAGTGCCCTCGACGAACATGCGGCCCTGTTTGAGGCGCTAAAAGCCGGATTTGCGGTTCAGGGACTGCCCTACGAAGGGGTATTAAAGGAAGCGGCGCCTGCCCAGTATGAAATCAATGTTGCCTACTCCGACGACGCGGTCGCCTATTGCGATCAGATCATTCGCATGCAGCGGTGCATTCGCGACGTCGGGGAACGATTCGGTGTGCTGGCGAGTTTTATGCCAAAGCCCATGGAGAATCAGGCTGGCAATGGCATGCATGTTCATTGCAGCCTGCTCGACACCTCTGGCCAAAATGTTTTTGATAGCGGTGATGTCGAGGGCACCTCGCAGCTGCATCAGGCGGTCGCCGGATGTCTTGACCTCATGGCCGACACGCAGCTGATTTTTGCACCCAGCTACAACGCCTACCGTCGATTTCAGGCCGGGAATCATGCGCCTACACAACCCAACTGGGGCTATGACAACCGCACCACGGCCCTGAGAATTCCTGCAAGTCCCAGTCAGGCCACTCGCATTGAGCACCGGGTCGCCGGTGCAGACAGTAACCCGTACCTTGCAGTGGCCGCGCTACTGGCAGGGATCTACATGGGGATTGATCGACAGTGTGAGGCCCCTTCTCCGATCATCGGCAATGCATGGGTTGCCGACGCGGCCAACGTGAGCCTGCCGGGTCACATGGCGGAGGCCATCACGCGATTCTCAGAATCTGCCAACGTGCGCGAGACACTCTCCGCAGAGTTTCAATTCGCCTTCAGTGAGATCAAAAAGCAAGAGCTGGCCGAGTTTGAACGCCGAGTGACAGACTTTGAGTTGGAAACCTATCTCTCCGCCTGACCACGTCGTTAATCCACACTCTTTATGGAGCACGCTATGACAACTGTTTTGGATTTTTCTGCCCCCCGCGCAAATGGTGAAAACACCGCGCTCAGTGATTTTGGCGGCAAGGTATTACTAATCGTAAACACGGCCTCCAAGTGCGGTTTTACACCGCAATATGCGGGACTGGAATCGCTGCATCAGACGTACGGCGAACGCGGGTTTTCCGTTCTGGCTTTTCCCTGCAATCAATTTGGCGCTCAGGAACCGGGCAACGAGGAGGAAATCCAGTCTTTTTGTGACCTGAATTACCAGACCAGCTTCCCGCTGTTCAGCAAGATTGAGGTGAATGGCGCGGCCAGCCACCCTCTGTTCACACACCTTAAAGACAAGGCGCCTGGCGTGCTCGGTAGCAAGCGCATCAAATGGAACTTTACGAAGTTTTTGGTTAACCAGCAGGGTGAGGTGGTCAAGCGCTACGCGCCGTCCACCAAGCCCGAGGCGATCGCGAGCGACATCGAAGCGCTGCTTTGACTCGTCTCAGTGCTCTCGCGTCTCACGGAAACGGATGTCGGGCCACCTTTCCTCCATGAGTGAGAGGTTGACGCGAGTAGGCGCCAGATAAGTGAGATAGCCGCCGCCATCCTCGGACAAATGCTCCGCCGCCTTCTTGCGGAACTCTTCCAGCTTGCGCTCATTCTCCGCTTCTATCCAGCGAGCCGTGTAAATATTGACCGGCTCGTATAGTGCCTCGACTTTGTATTCGTCAGCCAGGCGATACGCCACCACGTCGAACTGCAACTGACCCACCGCACCCACTATGAGATCACTGTTGTTCAGTGGGGAGAACACCTGTGTCGAGCCCTCCTCAGACAGCTGTTGTAGCCCTTTTTGTAGCGCTTTAGCTTTCATGGGATCCGTCAGACGAATACGGCGGAACAACTCTGGGGCAAAGTGGGGGATGCCAGTAAACCGGAGCGCTTCTCCTGTGGTGAAGGTATCGCCGATCTGGATCGTGCCATGGTTGTGTAAGCCAATAATGTCCCCTGCCACCGCCGACTCCACCAGCGTGCGATCCCCCGCACGAAAGGTCACCGCGTCGGCAATACGCACATCCTTGTCGATGCGCACGTGACGCATCTTCATTCCCTTGTCGTAGCGGCCTGAACAAATCCGCATAAAGGCAATGCGGTCCCGATGCTTGGGGTCCATATTGGCCTGAATTTTGAAAACAAAACCAGTGAAATCCGGCTGGGATGCCTCAATGAGTCGCTCTGAGGAGACTCTGGGTTGAGGGGCTGGCGCCCACTCAACAAAATCATTGAGCATCTCCCTAACACCAAAGTTCCCTAGTGCCGTCCCAAAAAAGACCGGCGTCAGTTGGCCAGCAAGAAAGGCCTCAAGTGAGAACTCATGAGAGGCGCCGCGGACCAGTTCGATCTCCTCAGCAAAACTATTGTAGTTCTCCGCCAGCAACGCTTTGGCCTCATCTGAATCGAGACCCACAATGAGATCCTCTTCTACCAGCGTACTGCCATCACCGGGTTGATAACGATGAATGGTATCGGTGTAGAGGTTATAAACGCCGCTGAAATCGCGGCCCATACCAATGGGCCAATTGATCGGCGCGCCGGCAATGCCCAACACGTCCTCGACCTCATCCACTAGGTCGATGGGATCGCGGATGTCACGGTCGAGTTTGTTGACGAACGTCATGATGGGCGTATCCCGGAGACGACAGACGTTCATCAGCTTGATGGTGCGGTTCTCAACGCCCTTGGCACCGTCAATCACCATGAGCGCCGAATCCACTGCCGTCAGCGTCCGATAGGTATCTTCTGAGAAGTCCTCGTGACCCGGCGTATCCAGCAAATTCACGCAGCGCTCTTTATAGGGGAACTGCATCACCGAGGACGTGACAGAAATACCGCGCTCCTGTTCAAGCGCCATCCAGTCCGACGTCGCATGGGGCCCGCGCTTGCCCTTCACTGAGCCGGCCACCTGAATTGCCTGACCAAGAAGCAACAGCTTTTCGGTCATGGTCGTCTTACCCGCGTCGGGGTGAGAAATAATGGCAAAGGTGCGGCGCGCGTCGATATCGCGCTGAAGTTCAGACATGGTGGCTCCTAGGAGGAGGCGCGATTATGCCAGCCAATACCACTGGCGTCAGTCTGAACCGGGCAACAGCGCCTCAAGGTGTTTGAGCAGTGCTTCGCCCACGTCATTCATGCCGGGGCAGTCGGGTCCCATGAGTGCTGCAAGAGAAGTGACCTCAAGTCCCTCGTAACCACAGGGATTGATGCCCTTAAAGGGGGCGAGATCCATATCAATATTGAGTGATAGGCCGTGGTAGCTGCGCCCTTTGCTGACCTTCAAGCCCAACGCAGCGATTTTACATCCCTCGACATACACACCGCGCGCATCGGGATCGCCATAAGCCTGAATGCCCCACTCGCCCAAAACATTCACCACCGCAGTTTCGATCAGGTTGACCAGCTGCCTGACATTGACTTTCGCCCGACGCAAATCGTAGAGCACATAGGCGACCCATTGGCCGGGGCCGTGATAGGTCACTTGGCCACCGCGATCGATCTGAATGATAGGCACTTCACCCGGATCAAGCACGTGCTCCGGCTTACCCGACAGGCCCTGTGTGTAGACGGGCGGGTGCTGGAGAAGCCAGATTTCATCTTCCGTGTCAGGGGTGCGCGACGCGGTAAAGGCCTTCATCGCGTCAAAGGTCGACTCGAAGTCGACCGTGCCCAAACGCCGACACAACACAGTATCAGAGCACCATGGATACCAGACCGGTATCCATCAGATCCTGATGAATCTGGCGCAGTTGTTCCTCACTCTGCGCCTCGATGGTGATGGTGATCGACTGAAAAGTGCCATTACGGGAGTCCTTGACCAGCACATCCTGTTCCGAAAATCCGGCTGCATGCTGATTGAATACAGACATCACCGCAGGCTGGAACGTTGATCCAGCCCTGCCCAGCACTTTAATCGGGTACGCGCAGGGGAAGACGATCTTTGGCGGGCTCTCACTCACTACACATCAACCCAGCAGCTGCTGAAACCAGAGCATTATCGCGTCCCATAGCCGCGCGAAAAAACCGGCGGGCTCGACCGCTTGCAGCACCTCGAGAGGGGCTTCGCCCACAGATTCACCTGCTCGGGTCAACACAACCCGCCCCACCACATCACCTGCATTCAGGGGCGCAATGAGCGGCGCATCAATCTCGATCGTCGGGGTAATCTCGGCAGCGCTTCTAGGCAGCGTCAGCACTGCATCCAGTGTCACCCCTAATGCGACTTGTGTCGCCTGGCCTTTCCAGACCCGAGCCTGAGCAAGTTCAGCGCCTCCTCTCAGGGGTGTCGTAGTTTCATAAAAGCGAAAGCCGTAGTTCAACAGGCTACGGGTTTCCGATTTCCGGCTCGATGTGGAACTGCTGCCCATCACCACTGAAATTAGACGCATTCCTTCGCGCTTCGCAGAGGCAACAAGACCATAGCCCGCTACGCTGGTATAGCCCGTCTTCAACCCATCCACGGAGTCGTCTTCTCGCAGCAGGTGATTCCGGTTGTACTGTGTGATGTCGTTGTAGGTGTAGCTCTGCTCCTTATAAACCGCATAACGCTCGGGGTGGTCGCGAATAGCGGCGGCGGCAGTCACGGCGAGATCACGCGCGGTCGACAAATGCTCGGGATGGGGCAAGCCATGGCTGTTCTCGAAGTGCGTTCCCGTCAGTCCCATCTCGTCTGCGTAGCGATTCATCAGATCCACAAACGCCGCCTCGCTGCCAGCAATATGCTCAGCGATGGCGACCGTCGCGTCGTTACCCGACGAAATCACGATGCCGCGCTCGAGCTCCGCCACCGTGACCGGCTTGCCGGGCTCGATCCACATCAGCGACGAGCCTTCAAACACGGGATTCTGAGACCAGGCATTACGACTGACCGGCACGATATCATCCAAGTCCAGCCGACCCAGCTCGACCTCCTGAGCGAGGATATAGGCCGTCATGAGCTTGGTCAGACTGGCTGGAGGCAACGCCAAATCAGGGTTGTGCTCAGCCAGCACGGCCCCAGTGTCGAAATCGACCAGCAGGTAGGAATCGGCATTAATGGCCGGCGGCGCGGGCACCAGCGCCGAGTTGGCCGATCCAACCAGCGGCAGCCACAACATGGTGATCAGACACCAGACTGAGCGCTTCGTATTCGCTCTCGCTCCTGTCATCGACGCATTCTCCTGAAGGTCATACCGAGACGGCGCCAGTGTACGCTCGCGGGCCGTCTGATGAAAATCACAGTCAGGGTAATGATTGAGGCGCCGGATAGCCCGCCTCGATGAATGCGGCGCGGGCTTGGTTGAGGGTCTGTATATCGGAAAAGGGTCCCACTCGAACGCGGTGGAGCCGCCTACCATCGGTGTCTACAGCGCTTACCGAGACAGGATAAGCCCATCTACTGCTGATCTCGCTGCCCAGCTCGTTCGCGGCAATCACCGAGGTATAGGCGCCCAGTTGCAGGTAGCGGTATGTGGCAGCCTCGAGTGCACGGCGATCGTCGACACCTGCCAGATCGAGGGATTCGACCAATACGGTCGCGGTGCCCTGCTCGGCGAAGCCGAGCTGCAAGGCCGCACCATATGACAAGTCGATCAGACGGTCCGGGTGGAAGGGGCCGCGGTCGTTCACCCGCAACACCACGCTACGTTCGTTGCCCAAGTTGGTTACACGGACATAGGTCGGAATCGGCAGCGAACGATGCGCAGCGGTGGCGCCAAACACGTCGAAGATTTCGCCATTGGCAGTGGGTCGACCCTGAAATTTCATGCCATACCATGAGGCAACACCGTACTCGCGATACCCTTGGGCACTGTCGCGCACAGCATAGACAACGCCATTCACTTCATAAGGACTGCGATTACCCTCGGCCAGCAGTGGATCGGGTCGGGGAACAGCGTCCTGCCACGGCGGGCGATCTGAAAGGGACGGCGCAAAGTCTGCTTGCGCTGTCGGTGCCGCACCCCGATAGCTCGAGCATGCGGTCAGAGCGATCGAGGCGCAGCACGCTGCGCTGATCAACAGCCGCCTCAAGAACCTGCGCGCGCCGTCGCGATCGCCTGACTGAGCTGCCATACCGCCATTGCATACATGGAGCTGTGGTTGTAGCGGGTGATGACGTAGAAATTTTGCAGTCCCAGCCAGTAGCGCAGCCCGTCTTCCTCCTCCAGTTGGAGCGGCGTGGCCAGTCTGGTCGGATCCAGTGGTTCGGTGGATACAAGTCCCTCTAGTGCCAGCGTGGCGACCGTTTTCTTCGGCTTCAATCCTCCCTCGAACACTGTCGGGTCAGGGTCATCGGCGATGCCGTCGACAACCACCTTCTCACCCGAGCGCCAGCCGTGAGCTTGAAGATAGTTCCCCACACTGGCAATGGCATCGGCGGGGTTGTCCCAGATATCGGGGGCACCATCACCCTCATAACTGCGCGCGTAAGCGCGATAGCTCGACGGCATGAACTGACCATACCCCATGGCTCCCGCATAAGAGCCTTTCAGCGCCAGAGCATCCTTACCAGACTCCCAGGCCAGTACCAGAAATTGCTCCAGCTCTCCGGTAAAAAACGGGGAGCGTCGAGGATAATCGAACGCTAGTGTGGCCAACGCATCGATCACGCGATAACTCCCCGTGATGCGACCGTAGTATGTCTCCACGCCGATGATTGCCACCATCAACTCCGCCGGTATGCCGGTGCGCGCCGCCACTGATCGCAGCGTGGTCTCATGCGTGCTCCAGAACGTGACGCCCTCGCGAATCCGACGATCGGTTAAAAAGATTTTTCGATATTCGTACCAGGCCTTGGTTTTCTCGGCTGGCCTCGAGATGGCATCGAGAATACTCTGCTGCCGCTCCGCAGTGTCAATCAACTGCTGCGCCCAATCGGGATCCACCCCCGCTTCCTGCGCGGCGGCTATAACTTGCTGCGCTGCCTCACGGTCGCTGTAGTCTCCGGCCGAGACTGCAACCGGCACACTGAGACCCGCGCACAGAAGCAACAGGCTGAAGCCACACCGACACCAGTGTGTGGGCCACCATCGCCGGAGTCGGTTTTTTGTGATCATCGGGACAGAACCCTCTTTTCAGTGCTAATGGCGCTGAGAATACCGAAACCCAGCAACAAGGTGACAATCGAAGTCCCGCCAAAACTGACAAAAGGCAGTGGCACGCCCACGACAGGCAGGATCCCTGCGACCATACCCATGTTGACCAAGACATAAACGCCAAACGTCAGCGTGATGGCGCTAGCCAGTAACCGACCGTAGCTGGTCTGCGCCGTGAAGCTGATCCAAAGGCCCCGGGAAACCACCAGGCCATAGAGGAGCAACAACAAAAGCACACCGCGCAAACCCCATTCCTCGGCCAGCACCGCGATAATGAAGTCAGTTTGACTCTCGGGTAGGAAATCCAAGTGGGACTGGGTGCCCTGCAGGTATCCCTTGCCAGACCAGCCACCAGAGCCAATTGCAGTCTTGGATTGAATAATGTTCCACCCGGCGCCCAATCTGTCCGCTTCCGGATTGAACAGGGTCAGAATGCGTTGCTTTTGATAGTCCCGAAGCAGGAACAACCAAGCGGGCCAAATGCAGGCCAGCGCCGCCAACGCACCCGAGAAAATCTGCCACCAGCTGACGCCCGCCATAAATACAACAAAGGCGCCGCTGGCACCCACCAGAATGGCCGTACCGAGATCCGGCTGGGTCGCGATAGCAGCGGCCGGCAGAGCGATGATCAGCAATGTTGTCACTGTGGTGCTGGGCCGCGGCGGCAAGCCGTTTCGCACGACCCACGCGGCCACCATTAATGGCATGGCAATCTTCATGATCTCTGAGGGCTGAAAGCGGATAACCCCCAAGCTTAGCCATCGCTGCGCGCCCTTTGCCCCCACTCCAAAAAAAGGGACCAGTAGCAGCAGAAGCAGCGCTCCAAGATACAGCGTGGGGGCCCATCGCTGGAAGGTATCGAGACGAATTTGAGCCACGACCAATAAGACAGCAAAACCCACTACGAAATTACGGATCTGCCGGTTGACCGTGTCCCAATCGCCATCGGATGCACTAAAGAGCACGAACAACCCCGCTGTCATAATGGCCAGCATGGGCATCAGCAACACCACGTCGAGATGGAGTCGCTCGGCAGGCGTTTGTGCTCTCGCGAAGTCCCGATCAGAACCCTCAAAAAAACGGCTGTATTCAGGCATCACTCGCCTCGTTCAGCCAGGCATCCATTATCTGCCTGGCTACCGGTGACGCCGCACCACTGCCACCGCCATTTTCGGCGATGACCGCGACAACAATGCGTGGATTTTCAACAGGCGCGAAAGCGACAAACAGCCCGTGGTTGCGGTTGCGCTCGCTAATAGCGTCCTCGTCATAAATCGCGTCTTGAGCAATGCTGACCACCTGAGACGTGCCGGTTTTGCCCGCGATTTGGTAACCGACACCCTTTGCTATCACCGCCGCGGTCCCCCGCGGGGAGTGCACGACATCCACCATACCTGCCACCACCGCCTGCCAGTCGGCATCATCCATTGGTATCGGCGGGCGCTGCACGCCACCGACCGTCAGATCGTCAACTCGATGAACGACCGAGGGGACAAAGCTCTCACCTCTATTGGCCAACACCATTGCCGCTTGAGCCAACTGCAACGGAGTGGTCAACATATACCCCTGACCGATCCCGGCACTGATGGTCTCACCCGGGTACCAGGGCTCACCCAATGCGGCGCGTTTCCACGCAGTGCTAGGCAGGATACCGTCCTGCTCACCGGTGGTATCGATCCCTGTGCGCTGGCCAAGACCGAACGGTTGCAGCACCTCCGCCATCGCGTCGATACCCATTCGGTGAGCGAGGTCGTAATAATAGGTATCGCAGGACTCTGCGATGGCCATTCTCAGGTCAACCGTCTCTGCATGCCCCGTGCCGCGAACCCGGAGCGTCCAGTCCCGGTAGCGGCGATCATCGCCGGGCAGTCGGTACCAACCTGGATCAGGTATCTCGGTGTCGGGTGTGATGAAATCTCTGGCCAACGCGCCCAGACTGATCAGCGGCTTGACCGTCGATCCGGGTGGGTACTGCCCCTGCACGGCACGGTTGAGTAGCGGCGTATCCAGTGAGCCGCGGAGCTCAGCGTAATCGGAATAGCTGATCCCTTCGACAAAAAGATTAGCGTCGTAGCTGGGATTGGACACCATGGCCAGCACGCCACCGGTGAGGGGATCAAGGGCCACCACTGCGCCCCTTTGATCACCAAGCGCCGCCACCGCCTCGCGTTGTAAATCTAGGTCCAGGTAAAGGCGAAGATTCTTGCCGGGCACCGGGGCCTGCTTCTCCAGTACACGCAAGACTCGCCCATGCGCGTTGGTCTCGATGTGTTGATAGCCCGGTTTGCCATGGAGCAGCGGCTCGTAGCGCTTTTCCAGCCCCACCTTGCCTGTGTGCAACGTGCCGCGGTAACGCTCTGTGTCAAGTTCAGCGAGGTCCTCAGCACTCACTCTGCCGACGTAGCCCAGCACATGACTGAGGGCCTCACCGTAGGGGTAGTCGCGGGTCAGTTGTGCGTCAACGACGACCCCTGGTAGTTGATGCAAGTCGACCGCAACAGTTGCCAGCGCCGCATCGTCCAAACCCAATTTTATCGGCACGGCCTCGAAGGGCCGGCGCCGGTCCGACCGCTCCTGAAAAGCCTTGAGTTCTCGATCCGTCAGCGAAAGGCGCTCCGTCAGGATACCGACCAATGCGGCGGGATCTTCACTGCGCTCCCTGACGACGCCAATCACAAAAGTCGGTTTATTCGCGGCCAGCAAGCGTCCTTTGCGATCCACAATCTGACCACGCGTTGGGGGAATCACCTCGACCCTGATTCGGTTTCGATCCGACTGGGTCATAAAGTCGTCGTGCTGGGTAATTTGGAGTGAGTAGTATCGATAGACCAGCACGCCCAGCACAGCGATGAGCGCCAGTACGGCTGCGATCAAACGTGAGCGATTGATCATCCACTCCCGACGGGTGTCTCGCAGCGCGCCAAGGGTTCCGGCCATCAGTTACCCCGGTGGTAGGGGTGACCGGCCTGAACCGACCATGCTCTGTAAAGCTGTTCGGCCAAAATGACTCTCACCAATGGATGTGGCAGCGTGATCCGCCCGAGAGACCATCGCTCCCTCGCGCTATCGAGAATCCGCGAGTGCAGCCCATCGGGGCCGCCGATCACAATGCTCACCTGCTCGGCCTGCATCTGCCACTGATCAAAGCGCTCCGCAATCAGCTCGGTGCTGACTGCTTTGCCCGCTATATCCAGCGCGACCACATAATCCTTGGCGCTGAGCTTGGCGCCGATCGCCTCTGCTTCCTGCTCGCGGTACTTCTCGGGGGTCGCTGACCCGCGTTTGGCAGGCGAGATATCGAGCCACTCGACGGGCACTTCACGCGGTAACCGGCGCGCGTACTCTGCCACTCCCTGATCCACCCATGCCGGCATTTTTTGCCCTATTGCCAGCACTCTGAGCCGCATCAGCTACTCCCAGGTTGTGCGGCCTGCACCGACCACAGGCGCTCGAGATCATAGAAACTTCGGGCGGCGGGCTGCATGACATGCACCACCACATCGCCAAAGTCGACGAGCACCCACTCACCGACTCTTTCCCCCTCCACGCCCAGCGGCCGCACCCCCTGCTCTTTTGCCTTCATCAGGACGTTATTGGCAAGCGATTTTACGTGACGACTCGACGTGCCGCTGGCAACAATCAGCCAATCCATGACAGAGCTGAGCTCGCGGACGTCGAGCACGATGGGTTCCACCGCTTTGAGGTCTTCGAGCGCCTGCTGCGCGATGGCGAGCAGGTCAGCATCCTGTGTATTTTCCGGAGCGATGATGTCAGTGGTCATGCCACGTCGCGACTGAGCAGTGCATGTTCGGAAATATACTCTATAACGCCCTCGGGTAGCAGAAACCTTGGGTCACGACCTTCAGCCATCATCGCGCGAATGTCGCTGGATGAAATATCCAGCAAGGGCTGCGCCATGGTGAATACGCCGCCGCCCGGACGCGATAGCAAGCCAGCCTTGTCGACCTTGTGCTCTTCCACCCAGCCCGACACCTCCGCCGGATACGGCTCGGCATCAGGGCGGCCTATCACCACCACGTGCGCAAAGTCCAACAGCTCCCGCCATCGCGACCACTGAGGCAGGGTCGCCAGAACATCAGCACCAATGATCCACACTAGTGTGCGCTCTGCACCACACGCGTGACGCAGATCCTCTAGCGTATCGACCGTGTAAGACGGACCGGGTCTGTCCAGCTCCCGAGCATCCACGGCAATACCACGCAAGTCAGCTACCGCGAGCTCCAGCATCGCCAACCGATGTGTGGCGTCAACTGTCGCCTGGTCTTTCAGAGGAGATTGCGCGGCGGGGATCAAGTCGACCCGCTCCAGATTCAAGGTGTCGCGCACAGCCATCGCGCCGCGCAGGTGCCCAATATGAACCGGGTCAAAAGCGCCGCCCAGAAATCCAAGGGGAGGGTGCGGGTTGTTCATCTCTGCGGCACTCACTGGCGGATGTGCCCATCCCCTTTAACGATGTATTTTCTGGAAGTGAGTCCTTCCAACCCAACAGGACCTCGCGCATGAAGCTTGCCGGTGGAGATACCAATTTCCGCGCCAAGACCGTATTCGAAACCATCTGCGAATCGGGTCGAGGCATTGTGCATGACAGATCCTGAATCCACCTCGCGCAGAAAGCGCTCTGCCGTGCTCGTATTCTCAGTGACAATACTTTCGGTGTGATTCGACCCGTATTGGGCGATATGGGCCATGGCGTCGTCAACATCATCTACGAGCTTGACCGAGAGAATGGGTGCCAGGTACTCCGTTGACCAGTCCGCCTCCGCGGCATCGACGGTGATGTTAGGGGCCGCTTGTCGAGATGCCTCGCAGCCTCTGACCTCCACACCCTCTGACTGCAGCGCAGTGACCAGTTCAGGCAGCATGTCTGCCCGCGCTCTGGCGACCAACAGCGTCTCCATAGTATTGCAGGTGCCGTAACGCTGCGTTTTGGCGTTAAAGGCGATGCGATGGGCTTTATCGCGGTCAGCATCGGCGTCTATGTAGACATGACATATGCCGTCGAGATGCGCCAGCACCGGCACTTTGCTCTCCGCCGCAACACGCTCGATCAGTCCCTTGCCTCCGCGCGGCACCACCATGTCAACGTATTCGGGCATGGTCAGCAGTGCGCCCACCGCCGCACGATCAACCATCGGCACCACCTGGGCTGCTTGCACTGGTAAACCCGCGGCTGAGAGTCCCGCTGCGAGCGACTCACCCAAGGTCTTGTTGCAGTGAATCGCTTCAGAACCCCCTCGCAAAATCACCGCATTGCCCGCCTTTAGGCACAACGACGCGGCTTCAATTGTCACGTTCGGCCGCGACTCATAGATCATGCCGATGACACCCAAAGGCACGCGCATAGTGCCGACGTCGATACCGGATGGCATCTGACGCATATCCGACACAGCACCGATGGGGTCAGGCAGCGCCGCCACCTGGCAAAGCCCCTCTTCCAACACATCAAGTTGCGCTGGCGTCAACGAGAGGCGGTCGAGCAAGGCGGGCTCAAGCCCGCTCTCGCGGCCTTGCTCAAGGTCACGCGCGTTAGCTGCCAGGATGGCCTCCCGATCAGCGGCAATCGCGGCGCGGATTTGTAGCAGCGCCTCATTGCGCTGCTCCGCACTCGACGACGCCAAGACCCGCGCAGCGGCACGAGCTGACCGCCCCATCTCCATCATGGCCGCCTGAATGTCCATAGTCGCGTCTGCCGGCCCTGCCAGGCTCAGTCTCCGCCCTCATCAGCACCAGCAGATACGAGCTCTTTGAGTTCCCCGGAGGCTTCCATGTCGCACACAATGTCACAGCCACCAACCAACTCACCGTCAACCCAGAGCTGAGGGAAAGTCGGCCAGTTAGCATAGGTGGGCAAATTGGCCCGAATCTCGGGGCTGCTCAGGACGTCCACGTAGGCGAATCGCTCTCCGCAGGACATGAGCGCCTGCACGGTGCGCGCAGAAAAACCGCACTGGGGTTGGTTGGGCGAGCCTTTCATGTAAAGGATGATGCGGTTGCCCTCTACCTGCTCGCGAATGGTCTCCATGATGTCCATAAACTACTCCGTAATGAAGGCGACGTGTCTTGATTCGCCCTTCGTAAAAGACGCCATTGTAATACGACAAAGGCGCAGCAAGCGCGGTGAGGGATGTAAAACCGCACACTCTGCAGATTTGACTCAAGCGGACGCTCCGCTACTCTTGCTCCCCTGAAAAAATAAGGGCTGATCCCCGATGCCAGACGCGTCGCCCGCCATCATGCCGACCTACGGTCGTCTGCCAGTTACCTTTGCAAGAGGGGAAGGCGCCGTGCTCTACGATACGACTGGGAGGGCTTACCTCGACGGCTTGTCCGGCATTGCGGTCACCAATCTGGGACACCAGTATCCACGTGTGACTCAGGCGGTGGCCGAGCAGGCAGGCCGCCTCATTCATACCTCAAACCTGTTCCACATCGGCTTGCAGGAGGCCGTAGCAGAGCAACTGCGCGCCGCGACCGGCATGGAAAACATGTTCTTCTGTAACTCGGGTGCCGAAGCCAATGAGGCGGCCATCAAGCTCGCACGCCGGTACGGCGATCAAAAAGGCATCGCCTCACCCCAGATCATTGTGCTCGATGGCGCCTTCCATGGCCGCACACTCGGAGCGCTGTCCGCGACCGGTAACCAAAAAATCCGACAGGGTTTTGGCCCACTGCTGGAGGGTTTTCAGCGCGTCGCGCCAGACGACCTACCTGCCGTCGAAGCGCTGGCAGCTGAACGTCAGGATATCGTCGCAGTACTGGTGGAGCCGATTCTCGGCGAGGGAGGCGTCAGGCCGCTGGCCGTTGACTATCTTCAGGGGCTGCGTGGACTGTGCGATCAGCACGAGTGGCTGTTGATGTTCGATGAGGTGCAAACCGGCAATGGCCGCTGCGGATCGACCTATGTGTTCGAGCAGCTGGGCGTTGAACCCGATGTATTGCTGACTGCCAAAGGGTTGGGCAATGGTTTGCCTATTGGCGCTTGCATGGCAAAGGGTGTCGCCGCTGAGCAATTAGGCCCCGGCGATCACGGCTCCACTTACGGTGGTAACCCGCTTTGCTGCGCGGCCGCTCAAGCCGTTCTGACCGCACTGGCCGAGGACGGCGTGATGCAACAAGCCATCCTCATCCGCGAGGCGCTGATCAGCGGACTGCAAGACAAACTGTGTGACGCGAGCTTGGTAAGCGAGGTGCGTGGCAGAGGGCTCATGATCGGAATACAGCCCAGTACTGCGACCGGCGAGATCGTCAAACGCGGTTTGGATCAGGGCTTGTTACTCAATATTGCGGGTGGCGATACCATTCGCGTTCTGCCGCCGCTAGTGATGACCCTGGAGCAAGCCGGCGAGTTGGGCGCAGGCATCGCACAGATTCTAAACGACGTGGCTGAGCAGGAAGACAACGCATGAATGCGCCAAGACACTTTCTCACCTTGATGGATCTCGCGCCCAATGAAATCAGGGCGCTTATTGCGCGTGCTATTGAATTAAAAGCGCAGCACCGAGCAGGCACCGCGTCGCGCAGCCTTGAGGGCAAGGTGTTGGCGATGATTTTCACCAAAGCGTCAACCCGCACCCGCGTCTCATTTGAGGCCGGCATGGCGCAGCTCGGCGGCAGCGCGCTGTTTCTGTCGGGTCAGGACACCCAGCTGGGTCGAGGTGAGCCCATCGAGGACAGCGCCCGCGTGATCTCTTCAATGGTCGATATCGTCATGATCAGAACCTTTTCGCACGCGGACGTTGTAGATTTTGCCTCGCACTCCAGCGTGCCCGTCATCAATGGCCTGACGGACACCTACCACCCCTGCCAAATTCTGGCGGATCTGCAGACCTATTTTGAAGTCAGAGGAGATATCAGCGGACGCAAGGTCTGCTGGTTAGGGGACGGCAATAACGTCTGTCACTCGTGGATGAATGCCGCCCGCCAACTCGACTTTGAGCTGATCGTGGCGTGTCCCGAGGGGTATGACCCGGATCCCGCACTGCTCGCCGCCTGCGGGCAGCACGCCCGTATCGAACGTGATCCCGCTACCGCCGCAGAGGGCGCGCACCTGCTGGTGACGGATGTGTGGGCGTCGATGGGCCAAGAAAGTGAGCAGGCAGTGCGCGAGGCCGTATTGGCTCCTTATCAGCTGAATCAAGCGCTGCTCGAGAGCGCACACTCCGATGCCCTCTACATGCATTGTCTGCCTGCTCATAGAGGAGAGGAAATTACGGCGGAGCTCATGGATGCATCCGACTCCGTCATTTGGCAGGAGGCGGAAAATCGTCTGCATGCACAAAAAGCGCTGATGGAACTGCTACTCAAAGCCTAAAGACCCCCCGCACCCCGGGCTGTGGGTATTACCGTTTTTCCAGCGAAAATGACAAAAATCTTTCACGTCCCCCATTCGCGGGGATAAACGTGTTTTCAATATAAAAGTCAGTGGCTTAGAGCGGAAGAGACGCTAGCAGCGCTTCGTTACCCACAGAATGTCCACAAAAAAGACCCAGCATCCTCCGCTTGCATTGTCGGTCAGACCCGCCTATCTTGGGGTTTCCGGAGCAGTGAACCCCCACATATAGGTGTTGAGCCAAAAAACCATACAAAGCTCAACGGAAGCCCGTTTCCGGTAAAAAAGGACCAGCACATCTCGATAAATTGGCGTTTCAGAGGCAGCCCAAGATATGCAAACAGGCAGTGAGTCAGTAGAACAAGAAAGCGTCGCTTCCACTCCAGCTGCGACTCGAGAAAACCCTAATCCGACAAGGTTGTCCGCCACCGCGCCAGGCCAGTTGCGGGTCATTAAACGCAACGGCACGGTTGTTCCCTTTGAGGACAGCAAGATCACTGTCGCGATTACAAAAGCCTTTTTGGCTGTGGAAGGCGGCACCGCCGCCGCAAGTAGCCGCATTCATGAAACGGTCGCGAACCTGACGTCTCAGGTTGTCGCAACTTTCAAACGCCGTATGCCTTCTGGCGGCACGCTGCATATTGAGGACATCCAGGATCAGGTCGAGCTGGAATTGATGCGCGGCGGCGAGCACAAAATCGCGCGTGACTACGTGATCTATCGAGAGGCGCGGCGACAGGAGCGCGATGCAAAAGTCGAGCTGTCTCCCGAGTCACAGGCCGCAGCTAGAGGCATCAACATTGTTCAGCCGGACGGCAGCAAGGCGCCCTTGGATATCGAGCGTGTCGGCACCATCGTCTCAGAAGCCTGTGCCGGGCTGCAGGATGTCAGCGAGTCCGCCATCATCGATGAGGCGCTGCGCAATCTCTACGACGGCGTATCGGCAAAAGAGTGCAGCACGTCACTGGTCATTACAGCTCGTACCTTGATCGAGCAGGAGCCCAACTACAGCTACGCCGCGGCGAGACTGCTCCTTGATGATCTGCGCGCGGAAGGTCTGAGCTTTATGGGGGTGGCAGAGAGCGCCACGCAGGCAGAAATGAGCACGCATTACCCACAGGCACTCAAGGCGTTTATCCAGCGAGGCATTGAACTGGAGCTGCTGGCACCGAATCTCGCGGAGTTTGACCTCGACATGCTGGGTGAAGCACTGGAAGCAGAACGAGATCTGCAGTTTACCTATCTCGGGCTGCAAACTTTATACGACCGATACTTTATCCACAGTGATGAAGTGCGTTTCGAGTTGCCGCAGATTTTCTTTATGCGTGTCGCAATGGGACTTTCTGTTAGGGAAGACAATCCCAACGCGCGAGCCATCGAGTTTTATCGACTGCTGTCGTCCTTCGACTACATGAGCTCTACGCCGACGCTGTTCAATTCTGGCACCCTTAGGCCACAGCTGAGCTCTTGCTATCTGACGACCGTACCCGACGATCTGTTCGGTATTTACGGCGCGATTCAGGACAACGCCATGCTGTCCAAGTTTGCCGGAGGTCTTGGCAACGACTGGACACCGGTGCGAGCGCTGGGGGCTTATATCAAGGGCACCAATGGCAAAAGCCAGGGTATCGTCCCCTTCCTGAAAGTCGTCAATGACACCGCTGTCGCGGTGAATCAGGGCGGCAAGCGCAAAGGGGCCGTTTGTGCCTACCTAGAAACCTGGCACATGGACATCGAGGAATTCCTCGAACTGCGCAAGAACACCGGTGATGACCGCCGCCGAACCCACGACATGAACACAGCCAACTGGATCCCCGATCTGTTTATGAAGCGCGTGTTTGAGGATGGCGAGTGGACCCTGTTCTCACCTAACGACGTACCAGATTTGCACGACTTGTATGGCGTGGCGTTCGAGGAGCGCTATGAGCAGTATGAGCAGATGGCGCGAGATGGCGAACTCAAACTCCATAAAACGCTGAAAGCACAAAACCTGTGGCGCAAGATGCTGGGCATGATCTTTGAGACTGGGCACCCCTGGATGACTTTCAAGGATCCCTGCAACCTGCGCTCGCCCCAGCAACACTGCGGCGTGGTGCACTCATCCAATCTCTGCACCGAGATTACATTGAACACCAACTCGGAAGAGATCGCTGTCTGCAATCTAGGCTCAGTGAATTTGCCGCAGCACATCGAAAATGGTGAATTAAATCTCGACAAGCTCAGGGGTACCGTTCGCACTGCCATCCGCATGCTCGATAACGTGATCGACATCAATTACTACTCTGTGCCGCAAGCGGAGACATCGAACTTTCGTCATCGCCCGATAGGCCTCGGCCTGATGGGCTTTCAGGATGCGCTGTACAAGATCGATGCGCCATACGGGTCCGAGGGTGCGGTCACTTTTGCGGATCGATCCATGGAGGCCATCAGCTACTTTGCCATCGAGGCGTCCAGTGAGTTGGCGGGTGAGCGAGGCAGCTACTCGTCCTATGAGGGATCGCTTTGGAGCCGCGGCATCTTCCCGCTCGATTCACTGGATATCCTGATTGAGCAGCGTGGCGAAAAGTACATTGACGTTAATCGTGACAAGACCCTCGATTGGGACGCATTGAAGGCTAAGGTGGCCTCAGCGGGCATGCGCAATTCGAACGTGATGGCCATCGCGCCAACCGCGACCATTGCCAACATCACCGGCGTATCGCAGTCCATCGAGCCCACCTATCAGAACCTGTACGTGAAATCGAATCTGTCGGGTGAATTCACGGTCGTGAACCCGTACTTGGTCAATGACCTGAAGAGTAGAGAGCTGTGGGACAAGGTCATGGTCAACGATCTGAAATACTTCGACGGTAGCGTGCAGACCATCGACCGCATCCCAGCCGACCTCAAAGCCAAGTACGCCACGGCGTTTGAAGTCGAACCCCGCTGGTTGGTCAACAGCGCGAGCCGTCGTCAGAAGTGGATAGACCAGGCGCAGTCCCTGAATCTTTATATTAATAATGCCAGCGGCAAGAAGCTGGACGTGACCTACCGCATGGCGTGGTTCAGCGGTCTCAAAACGACGTATTACCTGAGATCCCTGGCCGCCACCGGCACCGAAAAATCGACGGTAGAT